>CADBPJ010000085.1 GCA_902796445.1 uncultured Ruminococcus sp.
GGAGACGAGGCGTATGGTGGATTTCAATCAGCAGAACTATGCCCATCAGTATGATTTGTGGGAACACTCGCTTCAGACGGTGGTGGGACTACCTAAGAGTATAGAAGATGACATGGTATACTTGGCCGCCCTTGTTCACGATATAGGTAAGCCGGACTGCCAAAGCTACGACGAGCGCGATGGTAAGATCAATATGCATTATTACGGACATCCTATACGAAGTATGGAGATTACTCGAGACGGGATTATTCCCGGGCTTATAGCAAAAGGCGAGAAACTGACAGAAGATGAGCAGCGTCGACTTCTGTATTATGTGGAGTATCATGACGATAGAGTAAGCCTTAGGATGAAACACTTACGCCGACATTTAAACTTAGGTGCCAGCGTTGCTGAGTTTCAGAATCTAATGAAATTACAAGTTGCTGACGCAAAGGCTCATGTTATGATACCCATTGTTCAGCAGAGGATAGAAACATGTGAAAAATTATCGGGGGAATATGCGGAAGAATTATACAAGGATATTTTGGCAGGAAAGTAGGCGATTTGAGGAATGTATGTTTTGGGGACCCACGGGGACGGAGTCAAGGGGTCATTTTTGAAGAGCCGGGACATAAGACTTTGTGATTATTTACAAAAATGCTATGACATTCCTGTCGGTTTAATCTGCATTTGTGCAATTTTCCAATTCGGATTTCCGGATAATTGATTCTGATATGCGTTTTTTTTACGCACTAAAGGCTCTCCTGCTGTATGATGAGAGATAAACAATAATACGCCTGTAGAGCGCTCTGCGTCTGGGGTTGAAGGGATTTTTGGCGGAAATTTTTGTGAAAAATGACGACATTTTTTATTTGTGCATTTTTCCGATATTTTCTTTTGAGTGACCGTGCACTACAATTGCCGTATCTCATTTATATGAGGGGGCAAAAAATGAATAATAGCAAAATTCAGTGGCATCCGGGATTCTGCGGAGGCTTGGAGCTGGAACTCCGAAGTTATGCCGACATCCTGGAATACCACAGGGAAAAAGAACTCTTTAAGAAACCGGTCCGCATTGATCTGCTTGTGATCAAAAAATCAGCTGATATCAATCTTGAGAAGAGCTTTGCAAAGGCATTTAAAAAACATAATATCGTAGAATATAAAAGTCCGGGCGATGAATTGTCGATCGATGACCTATATAAAACTATCGGGTATGCGGGGCTTTACAAGGGTTTGGGAAAATATGCCGATGAGATAAAGGAAGATGAAATCTCGATTTCAATGTTCCGTTATGAAAAGCCTGTGAAGCTGTTTTCAACGGTAAAAAACCTTGGCGGCAATGTTGAAAAGAAATACGATGGGGTGTACTATGTAAGTGGAATCATCAACATTCCGACGCAGGTTGTGGTCATGGGGGAGCTCGATAATGAAGACGGAGTATTTCTCAAGACTCTTACGGATAATCTGAGTTATGAAGATGCCAAGAATTTCCTGGAGGCGACAGATAATCTCAGGGAGCCGGCAGACAGGCACAACATAGATGCTTTAGTACAGGTGAGCGGATCCGCCAACCGGGAGTTGTATGATATGATAAGGAGGGAAGATCCTATGTGTGAATTTCTTCGTGAACTTTTTAAAGATGAACTGATACAGGAAAGAGGAGAAGGGCTGGAGCAAGGCAGAGAGCAGGGTATTAAGGCTTTCATTCTTGATAAACTAGAAGATGGTTTTTCAGAGAAGGATATAGTTAAACGCCTGGTAAAGAGATTTGATCTCACCGAGGATATGGCGGAGGAATATGTCCTAAAGTACAGTGGGGTCACTGTTTAGATTTGCTATTTTCGCATAAATTGAACTGAAAAGCCGCCCATTGCTACCGAGGATTTTTATTGCATATTGAAGAGCCCTGTAGTATATTGATACTCTAGAATTAGAGTGAATAAACCGTCTGATCTTAATGGTCAGGCGGTATTTTGTGTGAAAATCGGCATCCGTATCCTTGGAACTGTGATACAATGGTTAAAAGCAGTCTACCGGTGTAGTCCTCTGTGAGTGCGATGACTGCGTGAGAAATGCTGTAGGATTGATGGATGTATAAAAAA
>CADBPJ010000086.1 GCA_902796445.1 uncultured Ruminococcus sp.
ATATACCTACAGAAAATTTTACAAACGAATTTGTAAAATGCATAAGAGATTATAAAATGGAGGAATTTCGTAAAAAATACAGAACAGCAGACGTGCTTTTGGTTGATGACGTCCAATTCTTGCAAAATCGCGAGGGATTTCAGGAGGAATTTTTCCATACATTCAATGACCTGTATAGCCTTAACAAACAAATAGTTCTTACAAGCGACAGAAAACCAAGCGAGCTTGTTACTCTTGAGGAAAGATTAAGAACGCGTTTTCAGCAGGGCTTTAATATTGATGTAACTATTCCAAATTACGAAACTCGCCTTGCTATTTTAAGAAAAAAAGCTGAGATAAATCAATATGACACAAGCAGTGAGGTTTTAGAGTACATAGCAGACAGGATAAAATCAAATGTAAGAGAGCTTGAAGGAGTACTTCTTAAAGTCAATTCTCTTGCACAGCTTAGCCATAAAAAGGTAGATATAGAACTTACTAAATATACAATAGAATCCATACTCCCTAAAGACGGAATTGTTAAAATAACCCCTGATAAGATTATGGACAAGGTTTCTACATTCTATACAATAACAAAGGATGAGCTCATCGGTAAAAGCCGTGTTCAATCACTTGTTGTTCCGAGGCAGGTAGCGATGTATCTGTGTTCAAAGCTTACTGATATGAACGCAGGTATGATAGGAAAGACGTTCGGTAATAAAGACAGAACAACAGTCCTTCACAGTGTTGAAAAAATTGAAAAATCACTTAAGACAGATAACGTTTTAAAAACAAATATAGACTATATCATTAAAGATTTACAGGCATTATAATGTAAAACATATGGAAAATGTATGGATACAAAAATCGTCAGAAATTTACTTATTTTTTATGGGATTTTATTCCCTTTTTATAAACACATATAAGTGAATAAAAAATGGCTTCTTATTACTGTTTTCTAAGCTTTTCCATATTATTAACACCCCTACTACTAATACTATATATAATAATTATTATTATATAAATATATATATCAAAAACAGATTTTTAAAGAATATGGAAAAAGTTATTAACAAAAGGAGAAATAAAAAATGAAATTCGTATGTTCAAAGACAATACTTAATAACATTGTAAATACAGTACAAAAAGCAATAGGCTCAAAAACCTCACATCCCATTCTTGAATGTATCAAGATAGAAGCATTAAATGACGGACACGTTATCTTTACTGCAAACAGCTTAGAATTATGTATAGAATACACATCAGAAATTACAGTATACGAAAGCGGTGCTATTGCATTACCTTCAAAAATATTTTGTGAAATAGTGAGACGTTTACCTGAAGGTGAAGTAAATATTTCATGTGATGAGAGAAACTATATAACAGATATAGAATGTGATAACTCAAAGTTTAATATTCAGGGAATGGGAGTAGAATCATTTCCTGATGTACCTATAGTAGAGGAAGAGTATAAAACTAAAATTTCAGAAAAAGAACTGAAAAACATAATCAGAAAGGTTTTACCTTTTATTTCACCTATGGAAACAAGAAAGCCTGTTCTTACAGGAGCATTATTTGACTTTAAAAATGATACGCTAAGTGTTGTCGGCACAGATTCACACAGACTTGCAGTTATAAATATTCCGATTGAAATTAATACTATTCCAAAAAAGTTTGTAGTACCTGGTGCAACATTAGGAAAAATCAGTCAGATTTTAACAGATGATGAGGATAAATTTATAGATATAATAGTCTCAGAAAAAAATATTATGTTTAATTTTGGTGACTTCCAGTTGTATTCAAGACTTCTTGATGGTGAGTATTTAAAGTATGATGTTATTTTATCCGTAACAAACTCTATCAGGGTTAAAGCTGATAAAGAAAGTATCGTAAACAGTCTTGAGCGTGCAAATCTTATAATAAACGATGATCTTTCATCAAAAACAGAAAATAAGATGCCTGTACGTCTCCATATTTCATATAATAAAATTGAAATTTCTTGTAAAACTGTAAAAGGTTATGTAAATGACATTGTGAATGTAGAGCAGGAGGGCGGTGACCTGTTAATAGGTCTTAATTGCCGATTTATGCTTGATGCATTAAATGCCTGTGATGAGGATAATGTAATAATGGAGTTTTCAGCTCCAGGAAGCGGATGCTTCATAAAACCACAGGATGGGAGCAACAAATTCACATTTATGGTACTACCCGTAAGACTTTATAACTAAGAGGTAAATATGATATATACATCAATTTTTCATAACGAAACGAGCGAAAACACGTATCTTTTATATGACGAAAATACGAAAAACGGAGTAATAATAGACCCTGGTTGTAAAATTGAAAAAATTCTCGAAATGATATCAGAAAATGGTGTTGATATTAAATACATTCTTCTTACTCATTGTCACTATGATCATATTGCAAGCTTAATTGAACTCAGAGAAATAACTCATGCGAAAGTGGTAACAGGTGATAACGGGAGCAGTAATATAGGTGATATTGAAAAAAATCTGTCGCCTTACGGATTAGGCTATGAGATTAAGGACATATCGTCTGATATTATATTATCAGATGGTGAAAAACTTACACTTGACGGACTGAATATAAAATGCATATATACTCCAGGCCATACAAACTGCGGTGTATGTTATCTGTGCGAAAATGAACTATTTTCGGGAGATACTCTATTTTTGCGTACAGTAGGCCGCTGGGATTTACCTACAGGAGATTATGAAACACTAAAAAAATCAATTAAGGAAAAGCTTTATACACTTCATGATGAACTAAACGTACACCCGGGTCACGGCGACAAAACAACAATAGGATATGAGAAAAAATTTAATTTTTCTGTTAAGCTATGATATTAATAATACAAAACGGATATAGCTGTGATTATGAAATGAATCTTTTTGCATCACTTTTCTTTGGTGATGATGAAGATGTAATAATAACACAGAATTTTAGTTATGAAAATAAAAATATAAATGTATACACACATATAGTTTTTGAAGGTAAGTCGTATTTTGAAGACTATAATTTTGAATTTGACATTGATAACAAGACTGAAAAGCTTATAAAAAAGATATTTATAGCGTCTTGTACCAAATCATTATCTCATGCAGCACTAAAAATCCGTAAAATTAATTTTTCATGGGGAGTTATGTGCGGAATACGTCCTGCAAAAAATGCACGTGAATTAGCTGATGAAGGATACAGTGAAAGTGAAATCCGTGGAATTTTTAAAAATGTGTACGAGGTATCTGATGAAAAAACAGACCTTGCTCTTACTGTTGCCAACAATGAAAAGGAACTCCTCAATAAAATCGGCAAAAACAGCGTGAGTCTTTATATAGGCATACCCTTTTGTCCTACAAGATGTGTTTATTGCTCGTTTGTGTCTACAGATATACGCACAAGCGGTAAGTATATGAGTGCATTTTTTGAAAAGCTTTTACTTGAAATAGAAAAAACTGCAGAGCTTATAAATGAAACAGGTGTTTACATAGAAAATATATATATAGGCGGAGGTACACCCACAACACTTTCAAGCGAACAGTTTGAAGTATTAATGAAAAAGCTGTATGATGTATTTGACTTATCAAAATTAATAGAATTTACAGTAGAAGCGGGACGTCCCGATACAATAAATGAGGAAAAATTACGGGTACTAAAAAAATATGGTGTAAACCGAATAAGTATAAATCCTCAGAGTATGAATGATAAAACCTTAAAAAAGATAGGTAGAAGTCATAGTGTCGGAATGATATATGATGCATATAAAACGGCAAAAATAATAGGCTTTGACATTATAAATATGGATTTAATTGCCGGATTACCCGATGAAACTGTTGAAGAATTTAACAATTCTCTTAATGAGGTAATAAAATTAAATCCCGAAAATATAACCGTTCATTCACTGTGTATAAAACGAGCCGCAAGCTTTCGTCATACTAAAAACGAACTTGCAAAGGCTGATGATATGAACGAAATGCTTTCATATACACAAAAAAGAATGAAGGATGAGGGATATATCCCATATTATATGTACCGTCAGAAAAACAGCTCAGGTAACCTTGAAAATGTCGGATATGCAAAACATGGTACAATGAGTACGTATAATGTAAACATTATGGAAGAAAAACAGACAATTATAGCACTTGGCGGAGGAGGATCTTCTAAAGTAATAATTGGTGATAGAATAGAAAGAGTTTTCAATTTTAAAGACCCTCTTGAATATGTGAGGAGATTTGACGAGATCCTTACAAAGAAAGACGAAATAAAGGAACTTATGAAAGGCTGTGATATAGATGAATAGTGAACAGGCTTTGGAAAAAATAATAGACGAATATGAAAAATTGCGTGCAGAAAATGCGAAAAAACGTGAAAATTCTATTGCGATTGTGTACGCAAAATGTCCCCAGATAAGAGAAATAGACGAAAAAATGAATATGCTGGGACAAAATACACTGCGTGAAATATTAAAAAATCCCGATAAAAAGGGGCTTAAAGAAGACCTTCACAATAAGTATATCATACTTAAACAAAAACGTAAGGAAATACTTGAGAAAAATGGTATACCTATAGATTTCGATAAAACTAAATACAGATGCGACAGGTGTAAAGACAGCGGATATATTGAAGGTGTCGGAAGATGCTCTTGTTTTAGTCAGCGTGTTCTTGATTGTATGTACGAACAGTCTAATATGAAAGAGCTTTTTAAAACGCAGAATTTTGAAAACTTTAATATAAACTATTACAGCAACAGAGTTTATGACAAATACGGCAAATCTCCGAAAGAAAATATGGAGAACATAAAATTATTTTGTGAAAGATACATTGAAGAATTTCCTGATAATAAAAAAAGTCTGTGCTTTTACGGTGATACGGGACTTGGAAAAACATTTATGTCAAGCTGTATAGCTAAAGGTATTATAGATAAGGGATATACTGTGTTATACATTCGTTCTCCGAAATTGTTTAAGCTTTTTGAAGATGAAAAATTCGGACGTAATGTTGATAAAGTACAGGAGCTTTACGAGTGTGATATGCTTGTAGTTGATGATTTGGGTACAGAGCCTGACGGAAAAAATAATCCATCGTATTTATTAGAGCTTATAAACGAAAGAATAATGAATAACAAAAAGGTTATTTTAAATACAAATCTCAACTTTATTGGTATGGAGAAAAAATACACAAAGCGTTTTTCATCAAGACTTATTGAGAGCTTTAATGTATTGCTTTTCTTCGGTAAGGATATACGTCAAAAAATAAAGTAAGATGGTGAGAAAATTCACCATCTTATTTTAGTCTTTTACAGCATTACCCACATCGTCAATTACTTTGTTTGCAGCATCGCCCGTATCTTTTACAGCATCTCCCGCATCGTCAATAATATTACCTGCATCATCACGCAAAGTATTATCATTATTATTATTTTTATCATTCTTTTGAGTGGCCGCAGGAGTGTGAGTGGGAGCAGTATTGTCATAATTCTCATTTGCACCGCAGCCTGACAGCATCATTAAGCATAATGCACCGAATACGGCAGTTTTAAAGCTTTTCATATTACTTCCTCCATAAATATTTTAAGAAACTTGTTTGTTTCGTTTATATTATACCTTATTTTTAATTTTTTATTTATAATTTAATAATAACACTGAAATACTATATTATGTGTTATTAAATTTCCAATACACAATAAAATGTGATTAATAATTTTTATTAGGTAATAATATACAAATAAATCATAAAAAAATGCCATAAAATCAGCATTTATAAGATATTTAAAAAACAAAAAAAATACTTGACAATTATCCTAAAGTAGTATAGAATATTATAAGTTGACGTATTGTGGCGGCAAATACGAGAAAGGAGACAAGAATATGTTTGGAGCTTTAGCGGACAAACAGTATGTGATTGGTTCAAAACAGGTCAGAAATGCTGTTATGTCGGGAAAAGTATCAAAGGTATATATTGCCTCTGACAGTGATGAACATATAATATCGCCGATAGTCGAGCTTGCAAACAAGCAAGGCACAGAGCTTATGTACGTACAAACACGTAAAGAGCTTGGCGAAATGTTCGGACTAAATGTAAAAGCCGCTTGCGCTGCGGAAACTATATAAATATAAGAAAGGAGTAACTCGATATGCCTACATTTAATCAGTTGGTTAAAATCGGAAGAAAGACATCAAAGAAGAAATCAACAGCTCCCGCATTAAACAAGAGCTTGAATTCTTTGAAGAAGAAGACTACGGATAAGGCATCACCACAGAAGCGTGGCGTATGTACAGCTGTAAGAACTGCTACACCTAAGAAGCCTAACTCAGCACTTAGAAAGATTGCCAGAGTTCGTCTTACAAACGGTATAGAAGTAACAGCTTATATTCCTGGTATCGGACACAACCTTCAGGAGCACAGTGTTGTTCTTATCAGAGGAGGACGTGTACGTGATCTTCCGGGTACAAGATACCACATCATCAGAGGAACACTTGATGCACAGGGCGTAAACGGCCGTTTGCAGTCAAGATCCAAGTATGGTGCAAAGAAGCCGAAGGCAGCTAAGTAATAATGCCTTAAAAGTTATATCACAAAGTGCATAAACGAGTTATTTTAGATATATTCGGCTTTGCACGAATACGGAATTTTGAAAGAATAAGTTCAGAGTACCTGTGATAATCATGAAAACTGCGGACAAAATCCGCACATACTATGAAGGAGGGAAGTAAAGTGCCAAGAAAAGGTTTTATTGCAAAAAGGGAAGTATTACCGGATCCTATTTACAATAGCATTGTCGTAACAAAGCTTATCAATAACATCATGCTTGACGGTAAGAAGGGTGTTGCCCAGAAGATCGTTTATGATGCATTCCAGATCGTAGCTGAAAAGACAGGCAAGGATCCACTTGAAGCATTTAGCGAGGCTATGGACAACATCATGCCCGTTCTTGAAGTAAAAGCAAGACGAGTAGGTGGTGCAACTTACCAGGTTCCTATGGAAGTTCGTCCTGAAAGAAGACAGACTTTAGGTCTTCGTTGGTTAACTCGTTATTCAAGAGAGCGTAATGAAAAGACCATGAAAGAAAGACTTGCAAACGAGCTTGTTGATGCTATCAACGGTACCGGCGGTTCTGTTAAGAAGCGTGAGGATACTCACAAGATGGCAGAGGCAAACAAGGCATTCGCACACTATCGCTGGTAGTTTTTCATCTGTATTTTGGCGTCTAAGCTCGCAAATCCGACTTGACGTACCTTTGTACGACGGCGTCGTATTTGCTTCACTTATACATCCAAACTACAGCGAAAAATGCGTTGGATAAGGATTTAGGCGAATTCGACTTTAAGTACCTTTGTACGACGGCGCAAATTTTGAAACGCTTATCCGATAAAACTACAGCGAAAAACGCTTTAGTTTAAGGTATGGGCGAAACCTGCTTGAAGTGCTTTTGTACGACGGTGTTGGGTTTGCTTATGTAACTAAAAACAGCGAAAAAGCGAATAAGTTTTTCTGACAAAACAATTTAAACGATTATACCCTATAGGGTATGTATACAAAACTATCAAATTTACCTTTATCGAAAGGAGGAAAATAATTTTGGGTAGACAGTATTCACTTGAAAATACAAGAAATATCGGTATCATGGCTCATATTGATGCC
>CADBPJ010000087.1 GCA_902796445.1 uncultured Ruminococcus sp.
ACATTGGCTCATTGCGGCAAGGATGTACTCTGCAAATTCCTCATGCGTTACTTCCTCACTGCCTAATGCTGTGTTTACCTCGTCAAGTATATTTAAAATCAAGTTCCATATCTGTCCGAATTGCTGTACGTCCTGTGTCGCGTCCTCCTTTGCCATTTTAAGCATATCCGACTTTAGCCCCTGATATAGATTTATATCCTCTAAAAATGCAAACAGGGCATGGCAGTAGTCAGAAACTGTTTTGCCATTCTTCACTCTATCGCAGTAGAGAGATATTGGTGTCACGATAATCTCACGCAATTCGTCTGTTGTCTTTAAAGCACTAAGCTGTGACGGTTCCTTGTCAAATGCTGTGTCTAAAACACCATAGGATTTTGTAAGCCAGGATTTGCACCAATTATTTTTGTATTGTATTCCGTATTTCAATACATAGTTTTCCAAAATATCAATACTGTCGGGATCAAGCTTTTCATAACGCACCTTTCCGTTTACGTGCGTTTTTACGTACACAAACCCTGCACGTAGATATTCAAACATTGATTCGTAGTTCCAATTATTTTCTATAATATTAAAAAGAGACGTAATCTGCGTTGCAATGGGGTATTGTGAAATCGCAATCTTCGTGTCGGTGTAATAGGGAATTTCGTACTCATCAAACACAGCCTCGATTACGTGTGTGTAGTCCTTTTGTGACGGAAAAAGCAGACCTATATCGCAAAATCTGTACCCGTCCTCACGTACACAGTCAAGGATTTTGCGTGCGGTGTTCTCGGTTTCTGTGTAAGTATCACGTGCAGTAAAGATTTCGGCGTTTGCCTTGTCGCCGCAATACACCTCGTGATTAAACCAATTAGTAAAAAGAAATCGCAAATCCTCTGCATTAATGTGCTTCATCTCGCCATCAAGACGGATAATATCAGCAGATGTATATTCAGAGATTTGGGCGATTGTCGACCTCGTTCCGTAGTATGTATCAGAATAGTTGGGGCATACACTAAATGTTATTGTAACGTTTGCATTGCTGTCAAAAATGGGACGAAGCACCTCGAACTGTTGCGGTAAAAATTCGTCAAATTTGTCAATCCATACATTATCGTCATCATTAAAATAATTGCCTATAACTGCACCAAGACGCGTGAGGTCATCATCTGCATCAACATAGTCAATCTTCTCTGACAGATTTTCGTATTTGCCAAGTATTAGCGACATAATCTTAAGCTTTTGAGATAAAAGCGGATTTTTCTGGTTTTGTGCCTGCTCATCTAATATATTATTATTTATACTGTAACGGTGAAACTCATTTAAAAGCGATGATGCAACGTCAACAAAACCGCTTTTTGATACTGCCCGTATCAGCTTGCGGTCAAATTCTGTATCGCCATTTTCTATTTCCTCTAAAGTCTCTTTTATTGCACGGCAAACAAGCACATTCTTGCCTGATGCACCAAGCCGTTTTGGGGAATTTGGCAAAAGCTCGCGTGCAAGCTTTTCAAACGTGGTACATTCTATATTATTAAGACCCGTACCGCCAAAGGTATTGATGAGCATACGCTCCGTTTCGTGGGAGTAGTGCGGCGGGACAATCATAATGCACCGAGATGTTGGGTTTTTTAAATGAACAGCTGAAATTTCATCAATACAGTATTTCGTTTTGCCCGAACCTATTGCTCCCGTTATAATTTTAACTGACATATATTACCCCCTTGGTATAATGGGTGTGGCAGATGGTGACACCTCAGGCTCGGCATCAGGCATTGCCTTTAGCTCATTTTCAAGCTCTGATACCTTTTCTTCAAGCTCCGTAACACGTTCGCGAAGTGCGTGATTTTCCTGTATTATCTCCGAGCGTTCTGTATATTCTTTACCGTCTGTAATAATTCCCAAAGCGTAAAGTCCGCTGAGAATTACAATAATCAGTACAATAATGCCGATTATTCTCCGATGTTTTTTTCTTTTTTTATCACTATTAAAGGCAGAATATGTTATATCCATTTTAATTTCCTCACTTAATTGCTTATTGATTATATTGTATACCATTTACACTGAAAATTCAACTGTTTTTTTGATGTAGGGGACATTTTCGGTACATAAACGAAAAAATTTAATAAGCTCTTGAAAAAAATACGGTTTTATGGTAAAATATAGTAGGTATAAGCGTGAAACAGAGGACTTTTTATTATGAATAAATTTATAGGACATTTTAAAACTATTGTAAAACACAAGTATGCGGTATTTATCCATTGCGTAAAGGCAGGAATACCCTGGCGTGGATTTATGCACGATTGGTCAAAGTTCAGTCCTGTTGAGTTTTTGGGCGGTGTCAGGTATTTTACGGGCGAGAAAAGTCCCACCGAATATGAACGGCGAGATCTCGGATGCTCATATGCGTGGATGCACCATAAAGGCAGGAACAGACACCATTTTGAGTATTGGACGGACTATAATCCGTATACACGTAAGATTGAGCCTGTCAAGATGCCTGTGAAGTACGTTAAGGAAATGTTCTGTGACAGAGTTGCGGCAGGTAAGGTTTATCTTGGGAAAAACTATACAAACTCCAACCCCATAGGTTATTTTTTGGGCGGCAGTGCAAAATTTAATATGCACCCCGAGACAGCAGAGCTTTTAGAAGGCTGGTTAAGACTTTTAGAGGCAGAGGGTGAGGATGCTGCATTTAAGAAAATACGAGGTGTAAAAGACTATTAAGTGAGGTGATACGAAAGTTGAATAAGTTGTTAAAATTAATATATTCAAACAAGTTTTTTGCTGTTCTGACCCTGATTTTGCAGGTGGGAATGATAGGCATATATATTTTCAATATCTCAAACAATGTACGGTTTTATCTTTTAGCATCAAATTTTATCAGTATCATTTTTATTTTGATAGAGGTGAACAGGCACGAGGAGAGTGCATTTAAAATAACGTGGATAATGCTCATTGCGGTAGTGCCGTATTTTGGGTGGTTTTTCTATCTGTATACTCATACAGGTGTTATTTCGGGCGGTATCGTAAAATCACACAAGAAAGCGAAAAATATTATTGCCAATTACCGAGCCGATGATACGGAGCTTATCACCGAAATGGACAGTGAGGGGCTTGATACGGGACTTGTGAAATACCTTTCACATGCAGGCGATGCGGCGGTATATAAAAAAACGTCCGTAACTTACTATTCGTTGGGCGATTTTATGTTTGAAAGCATAGTTGACGAGCTTGAAAAAGCTGAAAAGTTCATATTTATGGAGTTTTTCATAATTAACCGCAAAAGCTATATGTGGCGTACAGTCGAAGAAATCCTTATCCGAAAGGCATCGGAGGGAGTTGATGTCCGAGTTATGTATGATGGTATGGGTTGTATGGGGATTGTGGACAAGGACTATGATAAGGAGCTTATATCAAAGGGCATTAAATGTCAGATTTTTGCACCATTACAACCGCTCCTATCAACGTATCAGAATAACCGTGACCACCGTAAGATATTGGTAATAGATGGACGCTGTGCATTTTCGGGGGGTATCAATTTAGCAGACGAATATATTAACAGAACAGTCCGTTTTGGGCATTGGAAAGATACAGGTGTAAAAATAACAGGTGAGGGTGTAAGCGGATTTACGGAGCTGTTTCTCTCTATGTGGTGCACAATATCTGAAACCTACGAGCCTGATATGGACAAGCTTATTAAAGTCTCGCTTGAATATTCAGTTTCAGATGCTGTGGGGTATGTAACGCCGTTTGGCGATGCACCATTAGACCGCCAGCTCGTAGGACGTAATGCATACGTTGATATGTTAAACTCTGCAAAAAATTACGTGGATATAATGACCCCGTATTTCGTAATAGATGATGCGATCTACGATGCAATGGCATATGCCGTAACAAGGGGAGTGCGTGTGAGATTAATGCTTCCGGGTATCCCTGACAAGAAAATCGCATACTGTCTTGCAAGGTCATATTATAAGGATCTGTTTGATATTGGTGTTGAGGTGTACGAGTATCTGCCAGGCTTTGTCCATGCAAAGAATACAGTAACTGACGGCAATCGTGCAATCATTGGTACCATAAACTATGACTATCGAAGTCTGTATCTACACTATGAATGTGGTATGTATATGTTAGGTGTACCGCAAATTAAAGATATGGAACAGGATTTTGAAAGCTGTCTTTTGAAATGTCGCCGTATAACACTTTTAGAGTATGAAAAACACTCATGGATCTATCGCGCAAGCGGAAGAGTATTACGATGCATAGCCACCATGATATAAAAATACGGGATATAGGCGGTACATCTTAGCACCATTCCTCCCTCGATGTACAATGTGTACACCGTCGGTCGGAATGGCACTAATCTCTACGCACCTCTATCCCGTATTTTGGAATTATTCTTCATTTTCCATATACCCGCCAAGCTTTTCAATAGTACGCTTTGGTGAATCCTTTGCTGTACCCCAGGGCATATCCTGGTTTCTGTAGTCGAACTTTAATGTAAAATTATGTATATCCTCTTGTATTCTGTCAAGCTCGGCAGATTCTTTTTTTATAAGTGCGTTTAAAAATGTTTTTACGTTATCACCTTTAAGCGAGGTTGTAGCCCCGTCAACAAGCATTTTAAAATGCTTTAAGCACACGCCCTTTGAGCTTTCAAACTTTTCCTTAAACACCTCGTCGTTTGCCCACATATAGAGAAGCACATCAACGTATCGTGCCATTGTGTCATTTATCTTGTCACAGATAACACAGCTTGTCTGAGTTTTTTCAATAGATTTTGAGATTTTCTGTACAGCATCGCCTACATTGCCTTTCTTCAAAAAGCCTTTTTTATCCGTTTCATTAAGCTGGGGCAAACTCTCAAGCTCGGATAATGTCTTTCGTATCTCCATAAGATGTGTATCAAGCACCAATGCCATTTGCAGCTTGCTTGGTGTTTTAAACATCATTCGGTAATGGTTTATGCAATAACCCTTTTCGTTTGAAATCAAGCGGAAATCAGGTTCCATCATCGCACCGCCCAAGGAGAACTCAATAGCATCTCTTTCAAGCTTTTTTTCAAGCTCACACAAGGGACATTCGCAGTCTGTTTCATAGACCTCGTTTACGGGAATTGTATAGATAGTTTCTTTCATAATTATGACCATTAACTCCTTTTACTATAAAACTCAAGTTTGAAAGAAAATCGTTCAGGTCGCCACTTTGCAGTGAGTGGTGCCGTACGTGTGTACTGCCCCGAACAAAAAGTGGTGAGATGGGCGATTTTTAAACTTATTTTCTCCTGAACAGATTGATTACTTCGTTGATATTGCCAGCACCGTATACCTTAATCTCTTTGGGCAGATTGATTTTTGCCAATGACTGCTTTGGAACAATCGCAGTTTTGAAACCAAGATTTGCAGCCTCTGTGAGTCTCTTTTCAAGCTTTGTAACTGCCCTTAACTCACCGCCAAGACCAACCTCGCCAATGAACATTACATCGTTTGGTACAACGAAATCCGTCTGGCTTGATGCGATTGCCGCACAGACACCTAAATCTGCGGCGGTTTCATCAATACGCAGTCCGCCCGCGATATTTATATATACGTCACTGTTTGACAGGTTTATTTTTGCACGCTTTTCGAGTACGGCAATAAGCAGAAGTACACGATTAAGGTCAATTCCGTCACTCATACGCCTCGGATTTCCAAACCCTGACGGTGTTACAAGTGCCTGAATTTCTGCTAATATTCCTCGTGTACCCTCCATTGCACAAACTATTGCAGAGCCTGAAATATCCATAGGCTTGTCCTCAAGAAGTGTTTTTGACGGGTTATCCACCTCCACTAAGCCCTTATCCTCCATCTGAAATACACCTATTTCGTTTGTAGAGCCAAATCTGTTTTTAACCGCACGCAGAATCCTGAATGAAAGCTGGCGGTCACCCTCAAAATACAGAACGCAGTCCACCATATGTTCAAGAACTCTCGGACCTGCCAATGATCCATCCTTTGTAACGTGGCCGACAATAAACATTGAAATGTTCATTGTTTTGGCAAGCTTCATAAGTGCGTTTGTGGTTTCGCGTACCTGAGGTACACTGCCTGATGCTGATGCAATGCCCTCGATGTGCATTGTCTGGATAGAGTCGATTATAACTATATCGGGTTTTGTATCGGCAATAGCCTGAAGAATTGTTTCTACATCAGTTTCTGATAAGAGATACAAATTATCTGTATAGACACCAAGTCGGTTAGCACGTATTTTTATCTGTGATGCAGACTCCTCGCCTGATACATATAGGATTTTCTTTGTCTTACCTGCGTTTTCGCAAATTTGTAGTAACAGGGTAGACTTACCTATACCGGGATCTCCTCCCACAAGTATCAGCTCTCCCATAACAATACCACCGCCAAGCACACGGTCAAGCTCACGCAAGCCTGTAGAAAAGCGAGTGTCGTTATTATGGCGCACCTCCCTAAGCGACAGAGGCTTATTAAGTACACTCTTTACCGATTGAGGTTTATTTCCGCCTGTCCTTTGCGGAGCTGTAACTGTTTCCTCCATTGTGTTCCACCTGTTACAGCCGGGGCATTTACCGAGCCATTTAGGCGATTGATAACCGCATTCATTACATATATATGTAGTTTTCTGTGCCATTGGATTTATAATCCTTTCCCAAGATATAGATATATACATATTATAACGCAGTTTTATATGTTTTGCAACACATTTTTATGTTACACGAGCATTTTAAATGCTACAAAACCACGTCAGAAATGTTACATAATATAGCAAAATTTTTATGTAATCCTCTTTTTCCACAGCTTATTCACATTTTTATAAATTGAAAACATTTGAATTTCAGGCAAAAATCAAAGAGTTATCCACAGTGTAGGTGGAAAAAGGGGAAAACTTTTTTGGTTGACAAGTTGACATAATTCTATTAACATTGCCTGTTGATAATTGTGTGGATAAAAATATGCTTTACATATTGTGTGTTTTGTGGTAAAATAAAATAAGATAATAGTGCGGAGGTAACACCATGCGACTTTATGGATTTAATAATTTAACTAAATCATTGAGCTTTAATATATATGATGTGTGCTATGCAAAGTCAAGCACAGACCAGCTGGAGTATATAAAATATATCGACTCGCAGTATAACTCAGAGCGACTTATGAATATTTTGTACAAGCTTACTGATATGATAGGTGCACACGTTTTAAACGTTGCAAAGCAGGACTATGAGCCACAGGGCGCATCGGTGGCGTTTATGATTGCCGATACCACGCGTGAGGAGGGGACAGATACACAAGCTCCCGAAATGATACTTGGTCATCTTGACAAGAGCCACATAACTGTGCATACGTATCCCGAATTTCACCCTGAAACGAGTATTGCAACCTTCAGAGTTGATATTGACATAGAAACGTGCGGCGAGATTTCGCCTTTGCATACGCTTGATTATCTTATAGGCAGTTTCGACTCGGATATAATCACAATGGACTATCGTGTACGCGGTTTTACACGTAACGTTGATGGCGAGAAACTGTTTTTAGACCACGATATTACGTCAATTCAGGACTTTATCGACGATGCGACACTTGATATTTATAATGCGACAGATATAAACGTATACCAGGCCAATATGTTCCACACACGAATGATGATAAAGGAGCTTGACCTGACAAACTATTTGTTTAACACAAACGCATTTGACCTTTCGGAGAATGAGCGTGATGAGATACTTGACAATCTTCGTAAGGAAATGATTGAAATTTACAGCGGTAAAAATATATTCTAAAATCACGGGGGAATGGGAATGAACCAAAGAAAAGCACCTATTTACGAGGCGTTATTACGTCTTAAATCCATGCGTATAGTGCCTTTTGATGTACCTGGTCATAAAAGAGGTCGCGGCAACGAGGAGCTTGCGGAGTTTTTAGGAAGAAAGTGCCTTGAGGTTGATGTAAACTCAATGAAGCCTCTTGATAATCTCTGTCACCCCGTATCAGTCATAAAGGAGGCGGAGGAGCTTGCCGCCGAAGCTTTCGGTGCTGAGCATGCATTCTTTATGGTAGGCGGTACAACCTCGGCGGTGCAGAGTATGATTTTGTCGGTGGTAAAAAACGGAGATGAGATAATTCTGCCCCGAAACGTGCATAGGAGTGTGATTAATGCACTTGTATTGTGTGGTGCGGTGCCTGTGTATGTAAATCCCGAAACTAACGAACGGCTCGGAATATCACTTGGTATGAAGGTGAGTGAGGTTGAGCGTGCGATAAAGGAACACCCCAACGCAAAGGCTGTTGTGGTTAATAACCCCACATACTACGGCATATGCTCGGACATAAAATCAATCGTTAAGCTTGCGCACGATAACAAAATGCTCGTATTGGCAGACGAGGCACATGGTACACATTTCTATTTCGGAAATGGACTGCCTGTTGCGGCAATACACGCGGGAGCGGACATTGCGGCGGTAAGTATGCATAAATCGGGCGGATCGCTTACGCAAAGCTCGTTTTTACTTACGGGAAAGAATGTCAATGCCGACTACGTTCGTCAGGTGATAAACCTGACACAGACCACAAGCGGTTCATACTTGTTAATGTCAAGCCTTGACTTGTCAAGACGTAACCTTGCCCAAAACGGCGGGGCGATTTATGAGAATATAAAGGCGATGGTAGGCTATGCACGTGAGGAAATAAACGAAATAGGCGACTATTACGCATACGGTAAGGAGCTTATAAACGGCGACTCTGTGTTTGACTTTGACGAAACGAAGCTGTCTATACACACATTAGATACAGGACTTGCAGGAATTGAGGTATATGATATACTCCGTGATGAATATGATATACAGACGGAGTTCGGCGATATGGGCAACCTTTTAGCATATATTTCCGTAGGCGACAGGGAGAAGGATATTGAAAGGCTTATAAGTGCATTGTCCGAAATAAGACGCCGTTATAAACGTGAGAAGACAGGTATGCTTGATACTGAGTATATAAGTCCGAAGGTTATGACAACACCGCAAAAGGCATTCTATGCCGACAAGGTGCAGATACCGTTGTCAAAATGTGCCGACAAAGTTTGTGCGGAGTTTGTAATGTGCTATCCGCCGGGAATACCCATTCTTGCACCTGGTGAGCTTATAACACCTGAAATTATAAACTATATTTCCTATGCAAAGGAAAAAGGCTGTACGCTGTTGGGAACAGAAGATTTGGAAACTAATTTAATCAATGTGATAGTATAAGAAAGGAACAGACAATGGACCTATGGTTTTCGGAAAATCACACGAAGAATGTTAAATTTTCCGTACGAGTTACAAAACAACTATATTCAAACAAGAGTGAATTTCAGCAGATAGACGTGTTCGAGTCGCCAGAGTTTGGCAGATTTCTGACTCTTGACGGCTATATGATGCTTACAGAGAAGGACGAGTTCATTTATCACGAAATGATAACGCATGTGCCGATGGCAATTCACCCAAACCCTAAACACATTCTCGTTATCGGCGGCGGTGACGGCGGTACGGTGCGTGAACTGTTAAAGTACGATTGTGTAGAGAGAATTGATTTGGTTGAGATTGACGAGGAGGTTGTTGAGGTGTGCAGAAAGTATCCCCCGCAGACCGCAAAATGCCTTGACAATACAGACGGACGTATCCGATTTTTCTATGAGGACGGCCTAAAATATATCCGCCACTGCGAGGATATGTATGATTTGATAATAGTTGATTCAACGGACCCCTTCGGACCGGGAGAGGGACTTTTCACAATGGAATTTTACGGCAACTGCTCAAAGGCATTACACGATGATGGAATAATGGTAAATCAGCACGAAAGCCCGTTCTATGACGAGGATGCATACGCAATGCAGAGAGCACACAAGCGAATAGTAAGCTCGTTTGATATGTGCCGAGTGTATCAGGCACATATACCGACGTATCCGTCAGGGCATTGGCTCTTCGGATTTGCGACAAAGAAATATCACCCGTTGCGTGATTTTGACCCCAAGAGATGGGAAAAGCTTGGTATAGAAACGAAGTATTACACAACGAATTTGCATAAGGGAGCATTTTATGTGCCTGCATACGTAGAGAAGCTGTTGAGTGATGTGGAATAAGAAAGGCAAAGTAATATGAAGATACTAAAAAGAGTTGCATTATTTCTAATATACCTTGCAATGTTCTTGCTTATATGCATATTCTTTACAGGGAACGGAGCATTTATATATGAAGCATTTTAAGAAAATATGGGCAGCGGTGCTTGTGATAGCTGTTGTTGCATCTGTTGCGGTGTCTTTGACGTTCTGCAGTAAGGAAACAGAGGCCGAGGGCATATGCAACATAAAAGCGGCAATATTTAGCCCCGACGATAAAAACGAGGTGGCGTATAACGAGCTAAGATACGGCATAATGGCAAATCTTGACGTAGATAAGATTACAGATAGCGATACATTATCTGACTATGACATAGTATACCTTGAGTCAGGTGCTGGTGATATTGATAAATCTGCTGTTAAAGAATACGTTAAAAACGGCGGTACAGTTGTACTTGACAATTCATTTGTGAACGAATTTGATTTGAAATTCCTGGGTGCAGAGGAAGTAGTGAAGATAGAGAGTATGCCGTTTGATATGTCATATGACTATACAGGCGAAAACCTGACGAAAATAAGCGAACTGCTTTATGATTATACAACGGCAATGCGTGCATATGTTGAGTTTACCAACTATTGGGAATATGACTACGGCTACGGAATTATCCCCGATACCGCAAAGGTCATAGGCGGTAAGGACGGCATTGGGATATACACAAAGAATTCATATGGCAAGGGCGATGTGTTTATCACAAATCCGATGCTCCCGAGCGATTATACTGTAACACAGTTTAGCGAGGGCGAGGGCGGCGAGCCGATGGCATTCACCACAAATGCGGCTGAAAATATGCTCAGGAGCTATTATGCAGAGTACGTTTCAATGAAGAAATACGGGTTCTCTGTAGAACGTACCTATGGCTCATACGGGACAAACCCTGCGGCATGGGAACTGCACTATGAGGACATAACGGGAATTGAGAACGAGTCATTGATTGATTTTGCCGACTATTGCATAGAGAACAATCAGATGCCGTCATTTACTCTTATAAGGAATGCATACACATGGTTTAAACGTGCAGAAACTGTTACATACCTTGAGTATGATGACGGCTTTAAAAATGATGCATACGAAAACGCATACTGTAGCGGAACGCATATTGCATCAGGCGGGAAATGGCTGGAGCTTGACAGCTACAGTGATACAGAAAGCTATTTTGAGGACAGCCCCCAATATACAAAACGTGCGTATCCCTTTATAACAGATTGGAACGAGGACGGAAATTTCGATATAATTTCAGGCAGTGCAGATGGTAATATTTACTATTTCGAGGGCAGGGGAATGAAAACCAATTACGAGGTCGGATCTGCAACATACTTTACAGATGAGAACGGAAACGCATTAAGTGTCGGTGCGTATTCCTCACCTGTCATTTTTGACATAAACGGTGACGGCAAGGGCGAAATCGTAACGGGTGCCGAGGACGGAATAATAAGAGCATATAAGTCATTAAAGGACGAGAAAAACCTGAACTCGATGGCATTTTCGTATATCGGTGATGTGATAAACACAGGACTTACAGATTCTATGATGTCCTGCGGTCACTTAAACGACGATAATATAATGGATATTGCCGTAGGCTCACGTACAGGTGAAATGCGTGTTTATTACGGCTATACAGAGGACGGAAAAACAACGAAGTATGGCGATTATGTCCCTGTAGAAACGAACGAAAGCTGGGTATCTCCATGTATACACAACGGAAAGCTTTACAGCGGTACCCTTGAGGGATATATTGCAACGTATAATCTTGTTGACGGAGTATATAAGAAGGGCGAATACCTTGAGGCGGACACAAATTCACGGCGTGGTGATAAACGCATTACATTGGGTATGAACAGTGTACCGAGATTTTACGATATTGATGGTGACGGAGATGATGACTTAATATCGGGCAGTCTTGAATACGGTATGGCATACCCCATAGACAGCGAGTATTTCCCGTATGAGGACGAGCTTAGAAAACAGCTTGAATACTGTAAGGATAATGGTATTTATGTGGGAGCGCATGGTCTTACGCATAAATATGCATCACCTAAGCAGGAGATAACCGAGCTAAAGTATCATAAAACAGCATTTGATTATTATGGTATTAAGTGGGAGGGTGCAGGAATAAATCAGCATACGTGGTTTACGAGTAATTACGGCTATGACGGAAGCGGAATAGACGGATATAACCCTGACTATGACGGCACATTTGCATCGCAGAGCAGAATGGGACTTTTGTGGAACAGCGGTTCAACCCTGCCTGAGAGCAAGTACGTGCCGCAGGATTGTGCAGAAAACGCAATCCCAATGCCAATGTATCTGCCAAATACAGACTACCTTGTGCTTGAAACGTGCAACACACCTCATGGTGACGGAGCACATTCATATACGAGTGTAAAATATAATATGCCCTTGTTATTCTATAACCACTGCGATTATATGTATGAGGACACAGACTCTCAGAAAAAACTGTCGGACAAGGTAGGGGATATAGTAGACAAGTATGACTATATGTTTGTGCGTGAGGACCAGCTTGCAAAGGCAGTGTCTGCATCAATGAACACTGATATAAAGGCGGATATGACAGACGGGGAAATAATAATCTCAAAAAGTGTCCGCAACGATGCAAGACGGCTGTATGATGAGGATTATACGGATTGTGTCGGTGTAAGAGTAATATTTGAAGAAGATGCCGATAAATACACAACCGATGCATCGGTCTATAGAACTGATGAAAATTCCATATACGTATCCTTGGATAAGACTGTAACAATAAAGCAGGGAGAGAATGACGGAATAAATATCAAGGGCATTAATCTCCCGTCAGATGTAAAGATTAAAAAAGACAGTGCAACCGTTAAATTCAAAGACGGAGGAATGATGATGGTGCGCATAAAGGGCGATGGTAAAACCAAGAGCAAAGGCTGGAAAACAGAGAAGGATAATGGCGATACGTTGTTTATCAAACACGGAAAAGCGGATAAATTGACCATTCTAAATAAATAAAAGTGTTATCCATCAATGAGGAGAGGTTCTGAATCTTGATAAAATACCGACTTTTTCAGGAGGTCGGTATTTTTTTGAAAAAAATTAAAAAAAGTATTGACAATAGAAAATATTTATGGTATAGTAATAACATATTAAACAGATAGGTATTATAGATAATAAGGAGTATGTTTGACTATGGATATAAATAAGTGGTTTTATCTCTTACGTCATAATTGGAGAAACGGACGAATGTGATACGCAATTAAACTAATCGAAATTAAAATATAATTATAGAAATGAGGAATATAAAAATGGCAAAAATAACAGATACTTCAAAATGGGGATTTGAAACAAAACAATTACATATAGGACAGGAGGAGGCAGACCCCGCAACAGATTCGAGGGCAGTCCCGATTTATCAGACAACATCCTATGTATTCAAAAATTCTGCTCATGCGGCGGCAAGATTTGGTCTTTCGGATGCAGGCAACATATACGGCAGATTGACAAATTCTACTCAAGACGTTTTTGAAAAAAGAATTGCAGCGCTTGAGGGCGGTGTTGCGGCACTTGCAACAGCGTCGGGAGCAGCGGCGATTACTTACACCATAGAAACTCTTGCCGAGGGCGGCGGTCATATTGTGGCACAAAAGACAATTTATGGCGGAACATATAATCTGTTGGCGCATACACTGCCTAAGTATGGTATCACAACTACGTTTGTAGATATTCATAATCTTGATGAGGTAAAGGCATCAATAAGACCTGACACAAAGGCGATTTTTACCGAATCACTCGGAAATCCAAACAGTGACATTCCCGATGTTGAGGCAATTTCAGAAATTGCCCACGAGGCAAAAATACCGCTTGTTATTGATTCAACCTTTGCTACACCGTATTTGTTCCGTCCTATAGAGCATGGTGCGGACATCGTTGTACACTCTGCGACAAAGTTCATCGGTGGTCACGGAACGGCACTTGGCGGAGTTATAGTAGACAGCGGAAAGTTTGATTGGGAGGGAAGTGGCAAGTTTGCATCTTTGACAGATCCGAACCCAAGCTATCATGGCGTATCGTTTACAAAGTCAGTGGGTGCGGCGGCATTTGTGACAAAAATCCGTGCAATCCTCTTAAGAGATACAGGAGCATCAATTTCGCCGTTTAATGCGTTCTTGCTTCTGCAGGGACTTGAAACATTGTCATTACGTGTTGA
>CADBPJ010000088.1 GCA_902796445.1 uncultured Ruminococcus sp.
ACATTGATCCATACATATTCTTCCCGCAATCGGAAATAATTTTTCTCCGACAGCTATTTTAGCCTTTTCTGCAAGTGCCCTCAGATATCCGTCTGCATATCCTATAGGAACTGTAGCTATCTTTGCCACATTGTTGGCTATGTACTCTTTGCCGTAGCTTACTCCTCTTCCGGGCTCTATTTCTTTTACATAGGTTATTATTGATTTTAAAGACATAACGTATTTTAAATCAAGCTTTGATTTATCAACGTCATTTGACGGATACATTCCATATAAAATCACACCTGGACGTACCATATCAAGATGATATTCGGGGTACATCATTATTCCTGCACTGTTACAGATGTGCTTAATGGGAATTTCTATGCCTCGTTCCTTTAGCGTATCGCATACCGACATAAACCGTCCAAATTGCAAATGTGTATATTGTGTATCAACCTCATCAGATGTTGCAAAATGCGAGAAGATACCCTCAATTTCAAGGTTTGGTAATTTGCTTATAGCAATAATTTCCTCAATTATTGCACTGTTATCTCCATCGCCTACGGGAAATCCTATTCGTGACATTCCTGTATCAAGCTTAATATGAACCTTAACAGTCTTTTTTTGCTTTACGGCAGAATCAGACAAAGCTTTTGCAAATTCTGTCATATAAACATTTGGCGTTATATCATTTTTAACGAGTTCATCTGTTTCGCTCTCTAAGCTTGAACCGAGAATAAGAATTGGAACATCATAGAATAAACGTCTTAATTCAATAGCTTCATTAAGTGTGGCAACACCTAATCTGTCAGCACCGTTCTCTAAAAGGAGTTCGGCACACTCCGCCACACCATGACCATACGCATCAGCTTTTACCACCGCCATAATCTGTGCGTTTGGGTTTGTTATTTTGCGTACCTGGCGTATATTATGCTCAAGTGCATCGAGATTAATTTCTGCCCACGTTCTTCTTTCCATTTTCCTTACCTCAAATCTATATTAACATATATTTTATTGTTTGTCTACTTGTAATATTCGGCAAAATGCTTCAGGCAGACAATTCAGTATATCCACAGCAGTCATTGACTCAACCCCGTATCGCTCCTTAGCAATATCTCCTGCAAGACCATGAATATATGCCGCAGATGATGCGGCTTTCGTGCCGTCTATACCTCGTGCAACAAGTGCCGCGATAATACCTGATAGAACATCTCCGCTCCCGCCTGATGCCATGCCGGGATTTCCCGTATTATTAATATATTGCCTAAGACTCGGCGATGTTACAATAGAATGATGCCCTTTTAATAGGAGTGTTGCACCAATTTCTTCCGAAAACTCTCTTGATACTTGTATGCGATTTTCCTCAATATAATCAATATCAAGACCTGTAAGACGTGACATTTCCATTGCATGAGGAGTGAATATTAAATCACAAGTGCAATCCCGCAGTAATTCTTTATCCTGTGAAACAGCATAAAGTGCATCGGCATCTACTATTACAGGCACATTTGCATTGCGTAGAACAGTTTTTACAACCTCGGTTGTATCATTAAATCTGCCTATTCCTGGGCCAATAAGTATTGCATCAGCTGTTTTGGCACGTGACACTAATGACGATGCTGCAGTATATGCCATATGCCCGTCATTATCACCTACAGGCAAAGTCATAACCTCAGTGGTTTTTGTCTCCATTATGTTGTGTACCGATTGGGGGCAAGCAAGTGTAATAAGACCTGCTCCGCTTTTTAATGCAGCCATAGATGCAAGGTACGCCGCTCCTGTCATTCCTTTTGAGCCTGCGATTATAAGCAATTTTCCGTAATCGCCTTTGTGCGTGTTATTATCACGATCCGAAATGACACTCCTGACAAATCTGTCATCTGTTACATTTATCTGTAAGTTCTGCATTTCTATTACTTTCTCAGGTATAGAAATATCCGCAACAACAATTTCGCCTGTATAGTCTGATGCAGGGAACATAAACATACCGATTTTATATGCGGCAAATGTTACGGTTTTATCTGCCTTTATACAGATACCGCATATATCACCGCTATCGCTGTTTATACCGCTTGGCACATCAACAGAGAGTGTATATCGTGCATTTTCGTTTATGAGTCTAATTACATCAAAAGCAATACCACGTACAGTACCTTTTATTCCTGTACCCAATATAGCATCAATAACTATATCATATGAACGTATTTCGTACTCAAATCCGTCAGTATCGGTAATAGTATCAACGGGAATGTCAGAAGCTTTTACAATATCGTAATTAATCAACGCATCACCCGAAAACTCATTGCCGTTTACAAGGTATACTGTAACCTTAACACCCATATTAAATAAGTGCCGTGCAATAGCAAGTCCGTCACCGCCGTTGTTACCTTTTCCGCAAAAAATAGCAACTCTTGATTTTTTCAGATTGAAATCCTTTTTTAATTCGTTAACGCATGAAAGTGCCGCATTTTCCATAAGGATAATACTCGGTATCATTCCTATATCCGTTGCCGCACGATCAAGGCTTCTCATTTCTTCCGAATAACACGCTTTATACATAAGTTCCTCGTTTCTCAGACCTCGTATTTCTTCACTGCTCTTGGATTAAACTGCCATAATGCATCAACCATTTTACTTGTCGGTTGGAATAATACGATTTCTCGTCCCCCATCTGAGCTGTACTCAATAAAATATGTGTTAAGATTTTTGCTCTTTGCGCTATAATCGCGTATTTTTGTACCATTAAGATTTTTATATACTGCATTATTTAGTTCATCATCTATGCATGCCATAATTGATGCATCTTTAATATCAATCTCAAGCATCTTTTTGCGACGTTTTTTCGCCGTAATTTTGTCAATATCAAGGCTGCTGTTAATCACGATATATTCGTACTCTACGCTTCGTGAACCATTGAGCAAATATACAAGATACCATATACCTGCTATCAATAGCAAACCCAGACTTCCCACTATCTGCGAAAATGCCCCAAATGACGGAGTTATCAAAAGCAAGGCAAAAAACATCACTATACTGAAAATTATTCCGCCAAATACCATTAATACAGTAAGTATATGATCCTTTGTCTCTTTGTTTTTCTTTACAAGTTCTTCAATATAAAAATCCATTTTTAATTCTCCTTCGTGTTTAAAATATCATAAAGCGCTTTTAATGCACGGCTTCTGTGTGACACACTGTTTTTCTCTTCCTCACTTGCCTCAGCAAAAGTCTTTTCAAGTTCATCCGAATAGAATACAGGATCATATCCAAATCCGTTTTCTCCCATAGGTTCTGTTATTATTCGTCCCGATACTTCTCCCATTGTGACTATTTCTTCGCCATCAGGGGTTATAAACGCCATTGCAGTGATAAACTTGGCACGTCTGTTGGATACACCTTCTAATTCACCTAAAAGCTTGTTAATTTTATCAGCATCCGATGCACCTTCACCTGCATATCTTGCACTTAGTACACCAGGTCTTCCATCTAAGCTTTCTACGCAGAGTCCCGAATCATCAGCCAACACATAATCATCGCATACAAGTGCAACAGCACGTGCTTTAATCAACGCATTCTTCTCAAATGTGTCACCCGTTTCTTCTACATCAATATCTATCCCTGCATCATGTTGTGATATAACATCAAATCCGAGGGGATTTAATACATGACTGATTTCTTTGATTTTATGAATATTCTTAGTTGCAACAATTATTTTCATAATGTTCTCCTCACATCCTTATTTGACCTGATCCATATACTATGTATTTAATTGATGTTAATGCCTCAAGTCCCATAGGCCCGCGTGCGTGCATTTTCTGTGTACTTATGCCTATTTCTGCACCAAATCCAAACTCAAATCCGTCTGTAAAGCGAGTTGATGCATTGACGTAAACTGCAGCAGCATCAACCTCATTCAAGAATTTCTGTGCATGCTGATAGCTGTCCGTAATAATTGCTTCGGAATGTTTAGTATTATACTTATTTATATGCTCTATTGCGTCACAAACCCCGTCCACAATCTTTACCGATATTATATAATCATTATATTCAGTATAATAATCCTCCTCTGTTGCCAAAACGATATTATCAGGATAGATTTTTATTGACTCTTCATCTGCCCTGATTTCTACATTTAATTCTTGAAGCTTACCAAATATCACAGGAACAAATTCATCTGCAATTTTTCTGTCAATAAGCAAAGTTTCTGCGGCATTACATACAGACGGTCGCTGTACCTTTGCATTCATTACAATCTCTGTTGCCATATTAAAATCTGCATATTCATCAACATATATATGGCAATTTCCCGCCGCCGTTTCTACAACAGGCACTGTTGCGTTCTTGACAACACTCTTTATGAGTCCTTTACCGCCGCGTGGAATAAGCATATCTATATACTCATTCATCCTCATAAGCTCTATTGCAGTCTCACGCGATGTATCTTCAATGATATTAAGAGTGCCCTCGGGTATACCTTGAGAATATGCCGCCTCCTGCATTATTTTCATTATAGCGGTATTAGAGTTTATTGCCTCTTTTCCGCCACGTAATATACACGCATTTGAGGTTTTAAGACAAAGTACTGCCGCATCGACAGTAACATTAGGACGTGCCTCATATATTATCCCTATAACGCCCATAGGCACACGTTTTTTGCCTATTATAAGTCCGTTAGGACGTTTTGTCATATTAATAACCTCACCAATGGGGTCATTTAGTGCCATAACCTGCAATACTCCGTCAGATATTCCCTTAATCCTGTCCGCAGTCAAAGTAAGCCTGTCTA
>CADBPJ010000089.1 GCA_902796445.1 uncultured Ruminococcus sp.
AATGTTGGTCAGTGCTACCGTTGCGGTACTACTGTTGAGCCTATTATCTCAAAGCAGTGGTTTGTTAAGATGGAGCCTCTTGCAGGACCTGCCATTGATGCCGTAAAAGACGGCAGAACAGAGTTTGTTCCGAAGCATTTTGAGAAAGTATATTTCCATTGGCTCGAAAATATCCGCGATTGGTGTATTTCACGTCAGTTATGGTGGGGACATAGAATACCTGCTTTCTATTGTGACGATTGCAATGAAATAGTAGTCACAAAAGAAAATAGTGCAGTTTGTCCGAAATGCGGTAAGGAAATGCGACAGGATCCCGATACATTGGATACATGGTTTAGCTCCGCATTATGGCCGTTCTCTACATTAGGTTGGCCTGAAAAAACTGAAGAGCTTGACTACTTCTATCCCACAAGCGTGCTTGTGACAGGATATGACATTATTCCGTTCTGGGTAATGCGGATGATGTTCTCGGGTCTTGAGCATATGAATGAAGTACCTTTTGAGAAAGTATTTATTCATGGTCTTGTTCGTGACTCACAGGGCAGAAAGATGTCAAAGTCACTTGGTAATGGTATTGATCCGCTTGAAATAATAGACAAATATGGTGCAGATGCATTGAGATTTACTCTTGCAACAGGTAATGCCCCCGGAAACGATATGCGTTTCTATATTGAGCGAGTTGAGAACGGACGAAACTTTGCAAATAAGATTTGGAACGCATCAAGATTTGCGTTGATGAATCTTGATATTACAGAAAACAAGCTTCCTGATGTATCACAATTACAGCTTGAAGATAAGTGGATATTGTCAAGGTTTAATAAGACAGTTAAGGTTGTTACAGACAACTTAGATAAGTTTGAGCTTGGCGTTGCATTGTCTAACCTTTATGATTTCATATGGGAAAACCTGTGTGACTGGTATATTGAGCTTATAAAACCAAGGCTTTTCGACAAGGAAAATCCAACAGCAAAAACTGCTCAGTACGTTCTTACGTATGTATTGTCAAGCACAATGCAGCTATTGCATCCGTTTATGCCGTTTATAACAGAGGAAATATGGCTTCACCTGCCCCATGAGGGAGAAAGCATTGTAATAAGCAAATTCCCGGAATACAGAGAGGATTTGTGCTTTGATGATGAAGAAAAGTCAATGACACTTATTATGGATGCTATTTCTGCAACGAGAAACACCCGTGCAGAGATGAATGTTCCGCCGTCAAAGAAGGCAAAGACAATCATTGTTACTGATAGAAAAGATGTATTTGAAAAAGGTGTTAATTTCTTCCTTAAGCTTGCATCTGCAAGTGAAGTCGTAATATGCGACACCAATGACGGAATAGATGCAAATGCTGTAAATATCGTAGTTGACGGAGCACAGATTTATCTGCCGATGAGCGAGCTTGTTGATAAGGAAAAGGAGCTTGCACGTCTTGAGGCTGAAAAGAAAAAACTTGAGGGCGAAATAAAGCGAGTTGAAGGTAAGCTTAACAATGCAGGATTTATAGCAAAAGCACCCGAAAAACTTGTTAATGAAGAACGTGAAAAAGGCGAGAAATACAAAGTAATGCTTGAGAAAGTATTAGAAAGTATAAAATCAATTAACGAAATGTGAGGAAATCAGATGAACTATAGTGAAGCACTAAAGTATGTTCACTCCATTCCGAAATTTGTTCGTCCGCTGGGTAATGAAAAACTCAGCGGACTGCTTATGTTAATGGATAATCCGCAAAATAAACTGAAATTTGTTCATGTTGCAGGCACAAACGGCAAAGGCTCAGTTTGTTCTATGACAGCAGAAATTCTTACAAAGGCGGGATATAAGACGGGACTTTTTACGTCACCGTTTATAGAAGTATTCAATGAACGTATAAGAATAAACGGCGAAATGATACATGATGCTGTGTTGTGCCGATATATAACCGATACGGCAAAGCTAATGGAAGAAAACAATATGCAAGTATCGGAATTTGCTTTTATAACAGCCGTTGCAATGAAGTATTTTGCAGACAGCGGATGTGAAATTGTTGTTCTTGAAACAGGAATGGGCGGCCGCCTTGATGCTACAAACATTATAAGTACACCTGTTTGCACTGTTTTGACATCAATAAGTCTTGATCACACACAATATTTGGGTGACACAATAGAGAAAATCACGCTTGAAAAATGCGGTATCATTAAGATGGGTGTACCAACAGTTTCAGCACCTAACACAGCAGTACAGGATATAATTATAAATGAAGCATATGCCAATAATTCGCAGCTTGTAATATGTGAAAAAGCACAAAAGACAGAAAAGGGATTTATATACAAAGACAGAAACTATCCTCTTGGTCTTTCAGGAAAATATCAAGCAGAAAACGGTGCTGTGGCGGTAGAGATTGTAGATGTACTTAGGAATTTGGGATATCTAATCAGTGATGAACATATTTATCATGGACTTGCCGATTCAAAATGGAAAGCAAGATATGAATTTATAACGCCTGATATTGTAATAGATGGAGGACATAATGCAGATGGTATTCGTGTTTTAAAAGAGTCTTTAATGTCAGAAAATCGTCCTGTTACGCTTGTTATGGCTATGATGCAGGATAAGGATTATAGCGAATGTATAAAAAGTATAGCAAGTATAGCAAAAAATGTGATAGCAACAGAGCTTGATATGCCGCGAGCATTAAAAGCGTGTGAAATTAAGAGCGTGTGTGACAAAATTGGTATAGAAAGTATTGTGCTTACAGATGTAAAATCTGCTATAGAAGAGGCTCTGCGTATATCCGACGGAGGATTAGTATGCATATGCGGCTCGCTTTACCTTGCTGGAGAGGCAATAAAAATCTTAAAGGAGGGAAAATTTAATGCTTGAAGCAATAATTTCGACTATAAATAATTATCTGTACACATTTATTCTGATTATTTTGCTCGTATTCGGAGGATTATATTTCACGATTAGAACAAAATTTTCACAGTTTTCATTGTTTAAGGAACAAATATATGCCGTAACGGAAAAACCGCGTGACAAAAGAGGTGTCTCGTCGTTTCAGGCACTTATGGTTTCCACAGCATCAAGAGTCGGAACAGGAAACATTGTAGGTGTTGCGACTGCGTTGTGTTTAGGCGGATTTGGTTCTGTTTTCTGGATGTGGATTATAGCGATTATAGGCTGCGCATCGGCACTTATGGAAAGTACGCTTGCGCAGATTTATAAAAAACGTGATGTTAGCGGTAGTTATGGCGGCCCTGCTTATTATATAGAGGCAGTATGCAAGGGTAGACGTTTGTTGCCTGTTATATTCTCGGTGTTTTTAATACTGACATACGGCGTTGGATTTAATATGCTCGCATCATATAATCTGCAATCCACGTTTTCATCTTATAGCTTTTACAATCCTAAATATTCACAATGGATTATAGGATTTATAGTTGCTTTGCTTGTAGGTTATTGCTTGTTTGGCGGAGGTTCACGTATTATTAGGGTTACAAGCTTGTTTGTCCCTGTAATGGGTATATTGTATATTCTTGTTGCATTTCTTGTAATTGCATTGAATTTTACTGCGTTGCCGAATGTGTTCGTAAGGATTTTCAGGGAAGCCTTTGATTTTAAGGCTATATTTGGCGGATTTAGCGGATCGTGTGTAATGTATGGTATAAAGCGAGGACTATTCAGTAATGAAGCAGGTGTCGGTTCAGCACCTAATGCTTCAGCGTCAGCTGACGTGTCGCATCCGATTAAACAAGGACTTGTACAGATGCTGTCGGTATTTATAGATACAATTCTTATATGCAGTGCTACGGCATTTATGTGTATGTGTTCGGGCATTGAGCCAACAGCGGAGCTTGCAGGTGTAGGATATGTTCAACAGTCGATTTTTTCTGCTTTGGGAACTTTCGGACCTGTTTTTATAACTATATCTATGATGCTGTTTGCATTTACAACATTGCTTGGAAATCTTTTCTATGTTGATAAAGCAATATCTTATATCAATCGCGGTATGCCAGGTAAAACATTTATGCGTGCTTATTATGTGACAGCATCTCTGCTCATATTTTTAGGAGCAGGACTAAACTCGTCATTATTATGGGGTATCGCTGATGTTACAATGGGATTTATGACATTAATAAATATGCCTGTTATACTTATAATGAGCAAGTACGTAATACGTGCATTAAATGACTATAAAAAGCAGAGAAAAGAGGGAAAAGACCCCGTATTCCATGCTAAAGACATAGATTTACCGCACGAGGTGGATTATTGGAACTAAAAACACAGACCGCCCAATTAGAGAGCGGTATGTGTTTATTATCTAATAAAGCTTGTTCTTTCGCCTGTTTCGGCTGTCGGAATGTCGATACCTGCTTCTTTGCCTGCGTTTATGCATTTTATAAGCCATGCCATATTTTGGGCAAGATTACGCATTGTCTGCAAGCCTTCCTTGTCTTTTTCAACATCAGATGGTGTACTGCCGTGTACCATATTCCAATATGTAGATGATACAACGGGCATCTGACGGATTGTAAAATATTTATTTATAGCATCAATGGTTGCCGAAGTTCCTCCGCGTCGTGCAGATGCAATCGCTGCCGCAGGTTTATGTGCAAGATATGGACAAAAACCAAAAAGTCTGTCAAGTATTGCCAAAAGTGCTCCGTTTGGACTTGAATAGTAAACAGGAGATCCTATAATCAATCCGTCACATTTTGCCATTTTCTCAGAAATAATATTTGCAGCATCATCAAATACACATTTATGTGTTTCTTTGCAACCGCCGCATACTACACATCCGTTTGTTTTTGTGCCGATCCATACAATTTCAGATTCTATACCATTTTTACTAAGCATTGCAGAAACTTCCATAAGTGCACGGTTTGTGCAACCCTCTTTATGAGGACTTCCATTAACAAGTAATACCTTCATATTTTTAAATCCTTTCACTTTATTCTATTTTAGTATATTCATAGTATACTCCAAAAAATACTTGATGTCAAGAAGAATAAAAATATAGGGTTATATAGTGTTTCTGTAGTTGTCAATAGTAAGTAAATGCTTCTCACTATTGACAGACAATACGATTTAAGGTCGGCTCCTCCTCATTTGCATGCAATTTTTGTGAAGCTTGTAACAAATCTAAGACGAAGTAAGCAGAAAATACAATTATCAGTAAACATTTTTCCTCCGAAATTCGCTGGGGGAAATGCCGTATTTTTTCTTAAAAACTCGGCAAAAATACAGCTGGTCCTCGAAGCCGCATTTCAGAGCAACGTCGCCAATAGAGCAATTTGTTCCCGTCAGCATTTCGCAGGCATTTTTCAGACGTATATTATTGCAATATGCCAAAGGTGTCATATTTGTAGACTCTTTAAACAAATGAGCAAATCTGCTTTGGGAATACCCTGCTTTTTTAGACATATCTTTTATTGTAAGCTGTTTGTTGTAATTTATGTTTATGTATGTAATAACTTCTGAAATTGATTCCGGAATTTTTGTATTATGTACTTCTTTAAGCATATTGGAAATGTGTGCTAAAAGAATAAGAAACATACCGTTGGCAAAATTTTTAAGATTAGGCTGATTGTGATTCATTATAAGGTCTAAGTAAACAGAAAATATAGACATATTATATTCTGTCAAATATATACCGCTGTCAAGAGAATAGGATCTTAAAATTTCATCAACCGATGTTCCACCAAAGTGCATCCATAAATAAGATGTTTTAGATATAGATTTATAATATTGTTTTTCACCCGGTTTATAAATAACAAAATTACCCTTTTTTAATATTGTACATTTGTCGGCATATTTAACTTCAAGCTCGCCACTGTTAACAAGGAGAAGATGATAGTCATATCTGCCTTTTTCACGTACCACTGTCCATCCTGCCGATGAATTTTGAAATCCGCAACTGTTTATTTGCAGATATTTTTCTGTTTCGTGGTTTGTTGAATCGTATTTGTCACCATCCCATATATCCATAGCAAAAACCTCCTGTTTTTATTGTATCATTTTTCAGCAGTTTTGTCCATATATTTAGCAATTTTTTCTATTCATTTTTTCTATACATCGATATATAATGAAATAAAAAACAAAAGGAGAATTTTTAATATGAAAAAATTTGCTTTTATAGGTGCAGGCAGCCTGCAATTCACAAGTAGCTGTGTGCGAGACCTACTGACTTTTCCTGCGTTTAAGGAATCAGAGTTTGTGCTTATGGACATAAACGCAGAAAACCTTAGACGAATTGAGGGAGTAGTAAATACAATAGTGGAAAAGATGGATTGTCCCAAATGTGTTGTAAAGACTACGATGGACAGAGCAGAGGCACTAAAGGATGCCGACGGAGTTTTATGTACTGTTTTCAACGGTGACATTGACATTTGGCAGTATGATATAACAATACCTAAAAAATACGGTGTTGATATTAATGTCGGTGATACAAGAAGTGTTTCGGGAATTTTCAGAGCTTTGAGGAATATTCCGCTTATGCTTGATATTTGCCGTGATATTGAAAAGTATTGCCCAAATGCAGTGTTTCTTAACTACACAAATCCTATGGCAATGCTTTGCGGAGCAATGCAGAAATATTCAAATGTTGAGGTTACAGGACTATGCCATAGTGTACAGGGTACCATTAAAATGCTTTCAGAGTGGTTAGATGTACCATATGATGAAATGACATATCTTTGTAAGGGAGTAAATCATCAGGCATTCTATACTGTACTTGAGCATAATGGTGTTGACCTTTATCCAAAACTTAAAGAGGTGCTTAAGGACCTCGAAATGTACAACAAGGAGCAGGTAAGAAATGAAATG
>CADBPJ010000090.1 GCA_902796445.1 uncultured Ruminococcus sp.
GGGTTTATGCTTTATCACAGACGGCTCCATTGTCTACAAAACCAAAAATTCAAAAACGGTTGCCGAAAGCGGCGATATTGTCATTCTGAAAAAGTGTTCGCTCTACAGCGCTGAATTTATGAAAAATCGCACAAATGACATTCTTATCAACTTTCATTGCAACACTTTTTCCAATGCAGAGCGGATAGGTGATATTACACTCATAAAGGATCGCAAAAATTTAAAAAATGATTTTCTCGAAATATCAGATTACGCCGTATTCAAGGAGAGAGGCTACATGGTAAAATCTGTTTTCTATCATATCCTCGACAGTTTGACTCAATCCGGCATTGAAACCACACTGTCGGCAACAATTAAACAGATAATCCACTCAGATCCTTCAGCGAGTGAAGCAGACATTGCAAAGGCTTGTTCGGTAAGCGTCTCCACACTGCAAAGAACTTTTAAATGCGCATACGGGAAACCCGTTTCGAAATATAAAAACGATATACGCATGGCAAAAGCAAAAAGGCTCTTGCTGTCGGGAAAGTATTCGGTAGAGGAAACAGCGGAAATACTGAATTTTTGCGACAGTGCATATTTCAGCCACTGTTTTAAAAAATATACGGGCTTATCCCCGAAACAATTCGTAAAGCAGGCACATATTATATAACCGTCACCTTTTGCCCACGAAAAACAGAGGCACAAAAGGACGATTATATCAAAAATAAGAGCATTTTATATAAATAAACAGACCAAATACAAGATTATAATAAAAAAATTGAAGGAAGCATATTTTGCTCCGAAATTATTCATTATTCATCAGCGGAGCAACTTTATTACGTGTACCCTTTAGGGTATTCATTACAAAAATACTTTCTTAATGAATGATGAATATTTAATAATTAATAATGAATAATACAAAACAAAAAATCCCATCTTTCGATAGGATTTTTGTTTTGGCTTTCGTGTACGAAATAGATGCCATGAGGATTTTCCCTATTTTGTACCTGTGAGCTTTTTCGTCCAAACCCTGTTGTAGTAAGGCTGTTTGTTACTGTAATTTTTACATAGACTTATGCTGATGTCACCTTTTTTAGGTGTTTGTTCAAGGAATATCCGAACGGTTTAAATGTTCAAATTAAATTCTTTATTAGCTTCCAATTCATACGACTTATCTTCCCAAACAAGTTTTCCACCGCTTCTAGTCGCTATAACGCTTAATTTATCTTTAGACATTTTCACGCTTACACTTCCGTCCTTAATAGGTACAACACCATCTATGAATTTGAAACCACCCAAATAAGGTTTAACCTCAAATGTTTCATATCCGCTTGATGTAGGTGTAACACCAAGATAATACTTGCCGAGCAGATATATGGGAGATGCACCCCATGCATGACACAAGGACTTTCCGTACTTATTGCCATACATTTCATAGTGCTGTGTTCCGATCAAGCTTGGATTATATTCCTCCCATACAGTTGTAGCCCCTAAATCAAGCATACCCTTCCAATATGTTTTTATCATATTTTCGATGTAATCAAACCGTCCGATTTTTCCCATAACATCAAGCTCAAAGCCCTCAAAATATGGTGTTGTTATCTTGGTGATTTCATCGTTTTCCAACACATTTTCGATTATTTTAGTTTTCTGATCTTCGCTTGCAATTCCGTATAAAATCGCAAATATATTTGCGTGTCGGGATATATGATTTTTCCCTGATTCGTAGCAGTCAATATATGCTCCTTTTTCTTCCTTCCAGAAAAACTTATTAGTTAGTTCTATTAGCTTATTACTTTTTTCCTCGTAGACGGCAGGATTTGCTCCCACAAGTTTTGACAACTCGACCATTGTTTGATTTGCAGCAATATAAAGCATTTGCTCCGCACAAACTGCACCATCTTTATCTATATCGGACCAATCGACAAATATCCAGTCATTATTCTTTTGGACAATAAAGCCTTTTTCATCTTCGCGTGTTTCACAAAATTCCATTAACGAAACAGCCTTGTCATAAATATTATTTATGAACTCAATATCTCCGTATGTAATATAATACTCATATAAACCTATTACCCAATACAAGCTGTAATCCGTAATAGTATTTATATGCTCATTAAACGGCTCTTTACCGCGCAAAGCAATGGTGGAACGACGTACAATTTCTTTGTCAAAGAACAAATAATTATTCATTTTAAAGGCTTGGTATGCATCTCCGCCCCAAAGCCATCTATCACGTTTTATTGCTTCAGTTAATACTTCACGCATATTAAGATGTAATGTATATGCACACATATCCCAAATTTTGTTTACATCCTCATCATCACACCTAAA
>CADBPJ010000091.1 GCA_902796445.1 uncultured Ruminococcus sp.
ATCTCAAATACTTTAAGGTCAGCATTCTTATTCAGTTGCATAGCATACCTCCTTAAAGTATTGTTGGAAGCAAATGGAAAAATATACAAGGGAACCACCTATGGCAAGGCAGAACCTCACCATAGGCTGTAATTATCGTGTTAATACCCTGTTTGAATACAAGTTTTTTCACACGAAACCCCAGCCCGTTGCAGAGGAAGGCTTCTTTTCGTGATTTTGATACCCCACTGGGTCATTTTCATCAGTTAGTGGAGGTCGTGGAGTCTATTTGTATAAATTATTCTATAAGTAATTTTTTATTATTTATATAAAAGTTTTATAAATAACTTCCACGACCTCCACTGTCAATGTGTTTTTGGATATTTTTACTGTAAAGACATACTCCCTTCACTACACGGAGAAATGAAAAGCAAAATACAAGGTTTTTCAGAAAAATTTCAAAAAACAACCACAAATAGTCTGCTTTTGATGTGCAGAGAGTCAATTTTCATCAATTAGTGTAGGTCGTGTAACACGTATGTAAAAACTATATATATAATAATTTTTACTTTCCTATATGAATTTTTACAAAGGACTTACACGACTTACACTATTCTTCAGAAAATCCAGTATTTATAAGGGTTTAAGCGTTTTTATAAAAACCAATGATTTCTCAAAAAGCGACATTAATCATGATGAAAATTACAATTATGGTAGCGTTTATAGCCGATTCATCAGATGAAACGCCTTTTTTATTACTCCCTTCACTTCACGGAGAAACGAAAGCCTTTTTATAAGGTTTTTTCAGAAGATTTTTCAAAAAAAATAACCACCACTATGCAGAATTGCATAATGATGGCATAAAAAAGCACTCTCAATAACGAGAGTGCAAATTCTTTTTTATTTTTCTCTGTAAACGTCGATGTATTCGCCGTCCGCATTCTTCCACATTTTCCAACCATTATTGGCGTGTCCCAAAACAACCCATCCTGCTGTGGAAGGTGAATTGCAAATAACATCTTTTTGCAAAATACCGTCTTTTATAGAGGCATTCTTACGAGCTTCAGGCATCCAGTCCTTATCACAAGGGAGGCATCTGCTACCTTGCTTAACAATAAACTTTTTGTCTTTTACAACCATGGAGGCGCTGACCAGTCCGAACCCCTTTACTTTTTCATTAAAATGATATTCACCTTGCGGAACCCTGTATTTATTTACACTGTTCGCATTTGTTCTTTCATCGGTAGCTGTATCAAATGATTCTTCTTTGGTTAAGCTTTCCGGATACACTTGCCTTCCTTCAAATGATGAAAGGAGCTGAACCACCAGTTCGACATCAATTGCAAACAGTTCAGTATTTTCAATATTGCTTTTGCTGAAAATCTCGTGCAGTAAGGCCTCTTTCTCATCGTAGTCATCAACTTCAATCGCAAAACGGCGCTTCAAGCCAACGACATTGACATAACCGTTGCGTTCTAATGAATACATTCTTTTTTCGTAATTATCAATTCCTGTCTTACCGATTTTAACAAGACCGGGAACAATAGTTGTCATACAATATAAAATACCACGAGCCATAACAATTCTCCGTAACTTATGATAGATATAATAATTATATCAGAAAAAGACAGCAATAACAAGGAAAATTAAAAATTGTGTTTTACCACTACCTCTACTAAATTAGTATTATAGTTGAATTATAACAATGTTTTTGATATAATTATTTTGGATTATTTTATTTATTATGTTTGATAACTTATTTTTGTATTGGTAAAAGGAGAGGTAGATATGGCTGATGTTTTTGATAAAAAAGCATTGTCTGAAATGGATATCCGTACCAAGTATATTACACCCGCCATTGTTAATGCCGGATGGGACTCTTTTTCTCAAATGCGTGAAGAGTTCCCCATTACAAAAGGTCGTATTTTAGCAAGAGGTAAATCTTGTAAGCGCGAAAAACCGTTGCAGGCGGATTATGTACTGTTTTATAAACCTAATAAACCTATTGCAATCGTTGAAGCTAAGGATAACAACCATACTATCGGCGATGGAATGCAACAGGCTTTAAATTATGCCAAGATGATGGATGTTCCGTTTGTATTTTCTTCTAACGGTGACGGCTTTTTATTCCATAACAAGTTTATTACCGATGGCGATGTTGAAACTACCCTCTCGTTAGACGAATTTCCTTCACCGGAAACGCTGTGGCAGATGTATCATGAGAAAAACAATATCAACTCGTCACAGGATAGGATTATTGATGAGCCTTATTATTCCGATAATCCTGATAAGCAGCCGCGTTATTATCAGATGAACGCCATTAATAAAACAGTTGAAGCAATTGCAAACGGCGAAGACCGTATATTGCTCGTTATGGCAACGGGAACCGGCAAAACATATACAGCTTTTCAGATTATTTGGCGTTTGTGGAAAGCCGGAATAAAAAAGCGCATCCTTTTCCTTGCGGATAGAACGGCGTTAATTTCACAGACGTTTACAAACGACTTTGCGCCGTTCAAAGATAAAATGACATGGGTTACCAAGCAAAACTTTGATACAGCCCATGAGATTTATCTTGCGCTGTATCAGGGCTTAACTGGTGAAGACGAAGACGCAAACAGCCTTTTTGAACAATTCAGCCCGGGCTTTTTTGACCTTGTAGTTGTAGATGAGTGTCATCGCGGCAGTGCAAAAGCAGATAGCCAATGGCGTGAAGTACTTGAATACTTCAATTCAGCTACTCAAGTCGGCTTAACAGCTACTCCAAAAGAAACAAATAATGTTTCAAACATCGATTATTTCGGCGAGCCTATCTATACATATACGTTGAAACAAGGTATCGATGACGGCTTCCTTGCACCTTACCGAGTTATCCGCGTATTCTTTGATCGTGATATTGAAGGATTCCTCCCGTACGAAGGTCAGCTTGATGATAACGGCGAAATTATTGATAATCGCATTTACAACACAACCGATTTTGATAAAAACCTTGTTCTTGAACAGCGCACAAAACTTGTGGCAAAGACAGTTTCGGACTACTTGAAAAAACATGACTGCCGCATGGATAAAACTATCTTTTTCTGCGTTGATCAGGAACACGCAGACCGTATGCGACAGGCGCTTATCAATGAAAATGCTGATATGTGCGCCGTTGATGACCGTTATGTTATGCGTATTACGGCTAATGATGAAGTCGGCGTTAAACAACTTGATAATTTCAGAAATGTCGAAAGTCAGTACCCTGTACTTGTAACGACCTCAAAATTGTTGTCAACCGGCGTTGACGTTCAAACGGTTAAGTATATCGTATTGGATTCCAATATTCGTTCAATGACCGAGTTTAAACAAATCATAGGTCGCGGCACCCGTGTTCGTGAGGATCTCGGAAAAATGTATTTCACTATTTTTGATTTCCGTGATGTTACCAGGCTGTTCCATGACCCTGACTTCGATGGCCCGATTGAGCAACAGGAAAACTTTGAGCCAAACAAACCGGGACCGGGTCCTGAAAAACCGCCGAAAGCAACGCCGCCAAGCAATGAGAAAAAGCCGAAATATGTATTAGGTGATACAACCGTTACAGTGTCGCAAAAGCATGTTCAGTATCTTGATAAAAACGGTAAGCTTATTACGGAAAGCCTGATTGACTATACAAAGCGAAATGTACGCAATCAGTACGCTTCAATGGACGATTTCTTATCTGCCTGGAACGATGCTGACAGAAAGCAGGCGGTTGTTGATGAACTGGAAAAGCACGGTGTGTTCTTCGATGACCTATGCGACGAAATCGGTAAAGACCTTGACCCGTTTGATTTGATTCTGCATATCGTATTTGATCAGCCACCGCTCACAAGAAAAGAGCGTGCAGAGAATGTAAGAAAACGCAATTATTTTACAAAATACGGCGAAAAGGCTGCAGAAATTCTGGATGTTTTATTGACCAAATACGCTGACAGCGGTCTTTCTGACCTTGAAAATGTTGATGTATTAAAAGTTGACCCGATAAAGCAATATGGTACACAAGTATACATCGTGAACACAATTTTCGGTGGTATTGTTAAATACCGTGAAGCAATAAGAGAATTAGAAACGGCTATTTATGCCGCATAAGGAGAAACCATTATGGCTATGTCCGCATTAATTAAATCACTGGAAGATATCATGCGTAAAGACGCCGGTCTGAACGGTGATGCGCAGTATATTGAGCAGATTACCTGGCTGTTGTTCCTTAAGGCCTTTGACGCAAAGGAAATGGAATGGGAGTTAAAACCGGATTATAAAGGCGTAATTCCGGAGGGGTATCGCTGGCGTGACTGGGCAGAGGATAAAGAAGGCGTTACCGGTGACGAACTGATTTCGTTTGTGGACAAGCTGTTTGCAAAACTGAAAAAGCTTAATATAGCCGATGGCGATTTACGCAAATATGTTGTTCGTAATGTATTTGAAGATATCAACAACTATATGAAATCCGGCATATATCTGCGTCAGCTTGTTAATCGCATTAATGAGAAAGTTGATTTTATTGATGCAACGCAAAAGCACACCTTCAATGGGTTGTATGAAGGTATGTTAAGGGATCTGCAAAGTGCAGGTCGTGCAGGTGAGTTTTACACGCCGCGTCCCGTAACGAATTTCATTGTTGAAATGGTTGATCCGAAACTGGGCGAAACCGTACTTGACCCTGCCTGCGGCACCGGCGGCTTCCTTACAAGCACAATTGCACATATCGGCAGCGTTACAACCACCGAAGAGTTGGAAAAGTTACAAACAAGCATTAACGGTTGGGAGAAGAAACCGCTTCCGTATTTGTTGGCGATGACCAATCTGATACTGCACGATATTGAAATACCGAAAATTCGTCATCAGAATTCACTCGGCCGTCCGCTTTCCGATTACTCCGCAAAAGACCGTGTGGATGTCATTGTGGCAAATCCGCCTTTCGGAGGAGCGGAAGATGCTACCGTAAAGCAAAACTTCCCGAACGATGTTCAGACGAGCGAAACGGCAGACCTTTTTATGGCGCTGATTATGCACCTGCTGAAAGACCGCGGTCGCGCCGGCGTAGTATTGCCTGACGGATTTATGTTTGGTGACGGTGTTAAAGCAACCCTCAAGGAAAAACTTCTGAAAGAATACGGCTTACATACGATTATTCGTTTGCCGCAGGTGTTTAAACCCTATGCCAGCGTTAATACAAATCTGCTGTTTTTCCAAAAAGGAATTACCAGCCGTGGAGTATGGTTCTATCGACTTGACTATCCTGAAGGAGTTAAGAGTTTCACAAAAACAAAACCGATGCAGGATAAGCATTTTGACCCTGTCAGAGAATGGTGGACTGACAAACAGCCTATCACCATTGACGGGTTTGATAAGGCACGCTTTTATACTGTAGAAGAATTGCGTGACCTGAACTATGATTTTGATAAGTGCTGTCCGTTTCCTCATGTTGAGGAAGAAATTATAGAGCCGGGTGACCTGATCGCACGCTACCAGGCGGAACGCACAGAGCTGAACGAAACAATTGATCGTATTTTAACAGAAATCACGGCTAAACTGGGAGATAACATATGACGGCTCAAGATTTAAAAAATGCCATCTTACAGCTTGCTATACAGGGAAAACTTGTACCCCAAGACCCGAATGATGAACCGGCGAGTGAATTAATAAAGCATATACGAAACGAAAAACAGCGATTGATAAAAGAAGGAGTTATAAAAAAGGAAAAAATCTCTTTTGAAATAGAAACGGATAATACCAGTATTGATATTCCTTCTAATTGGGAATGGATATGTCTGGGTTCATTATGCTCAATTTATAATGGAGATAGTATAAATGCTACAGTAAAAAAGGAGAAGTATTCAAAACCTTGCAATGGGTGGAGTTTTATTGCGACAAAAGATGTTTCTTTTAATCATATTATTGACTATGAAAATGGGGTATATATTCCATTTGAAGAGGATTCGTTCAAAGTTGCTCACAATGGAGACGTATTGCTTTGTATGGAAGGTGGCAGTGCAGGTAAGAAAATCGGCATATTAGACAGAGATGTATGTTTTGGTAACAAATTGTGTTGTTTTAATCCTATAATAATACTTAACAAGTATTTGTATTATTTTTTGCAGAGTCCACTATTCTTGGTTAGTTTTTTCGGCTCAATGACTGGATTAATAGGTGGCGTAGGTACAGCTAAACTAAAAAGAATCGTAATGCCGTTGCCTCCTCTTGAAGAACAAAAACGCATTGTTACAAAAATTGAAGAATTGATGCCGCTGGTAGAGGAGTACGGAAAAGCGGAAGAACAGTTGACCGCGCTGAACGCTG
>CADBPJ010000092.1 GCA_902796445.1 uncultured Ruminococcus sp.
AATATGTGTATGCTTCCCGTTTGCGGGCTGTGCAATAGTCTTATCATCACTATTCCAGGCTTTGGGACATGGAGTATACAGTATGATAGTGTCGCTTGTTAGACAGCTGTTTGTTCTTCTTCCGAGTGCATTTATACTTGCGTGCATCGGTAAGGTGATGGGAAATAATGTAAGCTATGTATGGTGGTCATTCTTGATTGCCGAGGGATTTGCAATCAGTATGAGTATACTGTTCTACAAGCGCCTTTATAAAAAGGAAATTGCATTAATACCGGATGGAGCAGAGGTTTGATAAGTTTGGAAAAAGATAAGCGGCGCATCTCGTACCTTTCGTCGGACTCGCATACACACGTATAGTCTCGCCCGCCGAAAAATGCGACCTGCTTGCCTCTCTTTTCCCAAACGGGTTAATGGTCATAAATATATAAAAAAACCAAGCTGTTTTTCATTAAAATGCCAAAAGCTGTAAAAAAAGCACAAAATCCAAAAAAAATGCTTGACAAATGGGGTTTTAATGGTATAATAAGAGTGGTGTCTAATTGTATTGGAAATAAATGCAGTTGATTGGGACTGCGGTGATTATTATAGGAGGTGCTAAAATTATGAAAATGACATTTCAGCCTAAAAAGCGACAGAGAGTAAAGGTTCACGGCTTCAGAGCAAGAATGGCTACAAAGTCAGGCAGAAAGGTTCTTGCTGCAAGACGTGCAAAGGGTAGAAAGACTCTTACTACTTCAGAGAAATAAAAACCCGATAATACAGTAAATCAGAGTGTCTCGGTTTGAGGCGTATAAGGCCTTAGGTGGAGATACTCTTTTTTTAGGATATTTCGGTAAAGGAGAGTGTTTGGAATGAAAAATACTCAACCGATTAAACTAAACAAGGATTTCAGGCGGTTATACCGAAGCGGAAAATCAGAAGCAGGCGGTTTTGTGGTGGTATATATGCAACCTAACAAGCGTGGCTGTAACAGAGTCGGATTCACTGTATCAAAGCAGTTGGGCAATGCCGTTATGCGTAACCGCACAAAACGGCTTATGCGTGAGAGCTACAGGCTTATGGAGGACAGGCTCGATATTGGCTACGATATGATTATTGTCGCAAGAAACCGTGCGGCAGACAAGACATATGACCAAATATCTAAGGATATGCGGTTTGTGTTATATACACTCGGTATACTAAACGACTAAGTTATGAAAAGGATACTTATAACATTAATTAAATTTTACAGACACCAGATTTCACCGCGAAAGGGCGTATCCTGCTGTAGGTTTATTCCTACCTGTTCAGAGTATGCATTAGAGGCGGTAGAAAAATATGGTGCGATAAAGGGCAGTTATTTAGCAGTTCGACGTATTTTGCGTTGCAGACCCTTTGGCGGCGGAGGTTATGACCCTGTTCCGTAAATATCGCATCGGAAAGGAATATTATGTGGCATTATATTGTTATGGGCTTTGGCTGGGTCATAGAAACAATCTATGAGCTGGTACAAAACTACGGTATTGCGATTATTCTGTTTACTATCTTAACAAAGCTGTTATTGCTTCCGTTAAACCTAAAATCGCAGAAGGCCATGAAAAAACAGCAGATGGTACAGCCTGTTATAGCTGAGCTGCAAAAGAAATATGCTAACGACACCCAGAAGCTTCAGACTGAGACAATGAAGGTCTACAAGGAAAATAATGTAAGTATGATGGGCGGATGTCTGCCTATGCTTTTACAGTTCCCGATTTTGATTGCATTGTATCAGGCAATACAGAAGCCGTTAACGTATATGTTCAATGTACCGTATAAGAACATACCCGGCGAAATTGTAGAGAAGATTGCAAGACTTTGTGAGGCGGCAGGTCAGCCTATTGCAGAAAACGTAGAGAAAGTCGTTTCTCAGATGATGCAAACTGACCAGATCTCGATTGCAGGTATGGCATCAAAAATAGGCGGCGAGTTCAGTGATTGGGCAGTTAACTTTAATTTCCTTGGTCTTGATTTGGCACGCAAGCCGTCGGAGGCATTTGCGGCATTCTCTGACCCTGTGGCAAACATATCGACAATTTTGTTGCTTATAATCCCGATACTTACTGTATTGTCGTCAATGTTGCAGAGCAGAATTTCAATGGCACAGTCAGGTCAGGACAAGAATACTCAGAACGAACAGGCACAGTCCATGAACTCAATGATGAAATGGATGATGCCCCTTATGACAGGCTGGTTCGCAATTATATTACCTGCAGGTATGGGACTTTATTGGATAGTCAGCGGAATAGTTCAGATTATCCAGCAATTAGCATTAAACAATTATTTTGATAAGAAAGGGGAGGACTTCGTTGTCAAAGTTCCCGAAAAACGTTATCAGCACGGAAAAAAAGGCAAAAAGCATTGATGAGGCAATAGAGCTTGCCTTAGCCGAGCTTGGTATAGAGAGAGAAAAAGCAGAAATAGAAATCATACAGGAGCCTGCAAAGGGTTTCTTGGGATTAGGTGCAAAAGAAGCAGTTGTAAAGGTTAGTGGTGCAGTATCAGCTTCACCTGCTAAGCCTGTACAGAAAAAGGCAGATGCACCGAAAGAAAAAAAGGTAAAAACAAGCGGTGGAGTTTATAATTCAGACTCACCTGCAGAAAACGCAAAGAATTTCATAACAGACATTCTTAATGCGATGGGTATTGAGGCTACCGTTACATCAAAGCTTGCAGGTGATGTTGTAGAGGTAAATCTTGACGGCGAAAATATGGGTGTTGTAATAGGTAAGCGCGGTGATACTTTAGATAGTATTCAGTACCTGACATCTCTTGTAGTTAATCAGAAATCAGAGGACTATATAAAGGTTTCTATTGATACTGAAAACTACAGAGAGAAACGTGAAGAGGCACTTTCGGCTCTTGCACAAAGACTTGCTCTAAAGGTTGCAAAAACAGGCAGAAAGTTTGCACTTGAGCCTATGAATCCATATGAAAGACGTATAATTCACTCAAATCTTCAGGACAATGAAGACGTTACTACATTCTCTGTAGGTCAGGAGCCGTACAGAAAGGTAGTTATCGCACCGAAAAATCCGAAAGCTAATCATAGACGTAACGGCTATGATAGAAATAAGAGCAACGCCGAAGATGGCACATCACCAAAGGGCGGTTACAGTAACCAGAGTTATGGCGAGAGCAGTATGAATACTGAAAAGCCTGAAGGTTCTGAAAATTCTGTAACATACAAGGCAGATTTTAAGCCGCAGCAGCATAAGGCGACATACAAGAACTTTGAGGAGTACTTGGCAGCACATTCAAAGGATTGACGAATTAGGATGTAAAAAAACAGCACCGATCGTTTGACGGCGAATTAATTTATATGAAAATATAGATTAATATCTAAACAACATTACAATATTGATTGTTTCGAAGAAAATCTGCAAATTTCGCAGATTTTCTTTTTATGAATGCCGTCAAACTACGAACAAAAACCGTTAGCAGTAGGGACTTACCAATCAAACATCACATAGGCTCGTTTTCTTGGAGTCCCCTTGCATAGGTGTCGTTAGCCAAATCAAAGATTTGGACTCCACCGCACTCACGTACAAGCGTACGCTACGGAATAACCCTCACAGCTATGCTGTTCGGCGGTTTTCGTCCGTTCTGCACTATTTTTTTTGCATCCCCCATGGAGGTTGTTGACTTTCTTAACTGCTTCTTTTTCCTGCTTCTTTTTTCTTTACAAACTATTGACTAAATCCATATATTGTGATAAAATATAATATGGTATAGACTGATGAGGAAAGGAACATAAATGCTATGAAATATATGGGTGTAAACGAAATCAGAGAGAAGTTTTTAAGCTTCTTTGAAAGCAAGGGATGTCTGAGACTCAATTCATTCTCGCTTGTACCGAAGAATGATGCAAGCTTGCTTTTGATAAATTCAGGTATGGCACCGATGAAGAAATGGTTTACATTGGCAGAGGAACCGCCAAGACGCAGAGTTACAACGTGTCAGAAATGTATAAGAACCCCTGATATTGAAAGAGTCGGCAAAACTGCACGTCACGGCACATTCTTTGAGATGCTTGGTAATTTCTCGTTTGGCGACTATTTCAAGCACGAGGCAACTCAATGGGCGTGGGAGTTTTTCACAAAGGTAATGGAAATCCCCGAAGAAAAGCTTTGGGTGTCTGTGTATGAGGAGGACGACGAGGCAAAGGAAATTTGGATAAACGAGGTAGGAGTCGACCCGACACATATCGTAAAGCTTGGCAAAGAGGATAATTTCTGGGAGCATGGCACAGGCCCTTGCGGACCATGCTCTGAAATATACTATGACAGAGGAGAAAAATACGGATGCGGTGAGCCGACTTGCGGTGTAGGCTGTGACTGTGACAGATTTATGGAGGTCTGGAACCTTG
>CADBPJ010000093.1 GCA_902796445.1 uncultured Ruminococcus sp.
TCTACCGCCTTTATTATAGTATCTTTATTATACCATAATCTGACGATTGTTTCAACACTTTTTTTATGAATTTTTAGAGGTTACCTTTATAAAATAATTATATCATAAAAGAATTATCACTTCTTTAAATATAATGATTTTTTAAAATTAATAAGGAGTGTTTCGGAGCTGTTATTTTTATAAAAGATTAATTTAAAAAATCAAACATACTATTTGAAATCTTTGAAAATCAACTTCTGTTATTTTACACAAATTTTTACAATAATATCATTATATTTAAAGCAATATAGATATTTGTATGGTAAAATTTCTATGAACAAGATGTCGATTTGTATGTTGAAGAATCGGAAGGATATTTTTATACATATAAATACGGCAAGCTTATAAATATTTCACATTATGGTATGTGATGAGTTAAAATCAATCATTTGGAGGAAAAATATGTACGGAGATGTTTTAAAAATTAACAGCAATGAAATCAAGGATAAGATATATGCTTGTTGGTGCGGAAAGAACATAGGCGGCACGCTTGGCGCACCATATGAGGGAAAGGCGCAGTTAAACGATATAAAGGGTTTTGCAAACAAACCGGGAGAAGTAATTCCCAACGATGATTTGGACTTGCAGCTTGCATGGCTTTGTGCTCTTGAGGCAAAGGGACCGTACAATATGTCCTCAAAGGTTCTTGCGGAATATTGGATAGACTTAATAGCACCTCATTGGAGTGAGTACGGAATTTGTAAAGGGAACCTTGAATCGGGCATAATGCCGTCGGCGTCGGGCGAACTGAACAACGACAGATGGAAGGATTCAAACGGAGCGTGGATAAGGTCGGAAATATGGGCGTGTCTTGCGCCTGGACTGCCGCAGATAGCCGTAAAATATGCGTATATGGATGCGTGTGTTGACCATGGAAAGGGCGAGGGAACATATGCGGCGCTGCTGACGACGGCAATGGAGAGTATCGCATTCAGAGAAAGTGATATAAAAAAGATTATAGCGGAGGCTCTTGAATACATACCAAACGACTCAAGAATATATAAATCGGTAAAGTGTGTGCTTGACGAGTACGAAAAGAAAACGGATTGGAAGACCGTAAGAGAAAAGCTTATGGAGATGGATGCCGATATAGGCACATGGATGGCACCGGCAAATGTGGGTTATGTAATATTGGGACTGCTGTACGGAGAGGGTGATTTTAAGAAATCCCTTTTGACGGCGGTAAACTGCGGTGACGATACAGACTGTACTGCGGCAACGATAGGCTCATTATTGGGTATTCTGAAAGGAACCGAGGGCTTACCGAATGACTGGTGCGAGCACGTAGGCGATAAGATAGTAACCGTTTCAATTGAGGGTTCCTACACATTCATCCCAAAGACCTTGCAGGAGCTTACGGACAGAGTATACAGAATGTTGCCGGTAGTATTAAAGGCAAACAGAATTGACGTGGATTTTGTTGACGGAGAGTCGGACTTTTCCGTATACAAGACATATGAGAGCTGGTGCGATGTATCGAAGGTTTTGCTCAGCAGAACGCCGTATACCTGTGACGGAATAGATTTCGTGGGCGGTCGATGCTTTATCGAATATGACAAAGAGCCTGTAATAGCTCCGGGAGAGACCATAACGGGAACGCTTGATTTCGTAAAATTCTCGGGTGATGTAAGAAATTATCAGACCAAGGTGTTCTTGCCGGAGGGCTGGAGCTGTAACATTGCCAAGAATATAAACCTCATGCATGGGTATCTAACACATGAAAACGAATTGAACAGATATACAAAGGTTAAATTCAGTATTACCGCAGGAGAAACGGTTGATAATCTGAACAGGATACCCATTGAGATTACATCATACGGCAGACCGACTGTATTTTATATACCGATAGTTCTGCTGGGAAGATAAAACCATTTTAATTGGTAATAAAATTTATGTTTTAACTGAAGTGAGGAGGTAAAGCAGTGAAAAACTCAAAAATCAAGAATAAAAAACATTTATTGTGCGTTGCTTTAATCGGAGGAGCAATGACATTTTGCACTTATGTAAACCCGATTTTGGGGATCGACCGCGGCACATTGAATGTATATGCGGAGGAAACCGAGGAGCATTTTTATAATGGTAACGAAAATGGTGGCTGCATTGAACTTTCCGGTCAAATAAAGACTGTGGCGGAGGGGCAGTTGGTTGTATTAACCGTAGTCCGCGGCACAAACTCGGAAATGCCTTTTCCCACGGAAGAGGACTCGCAATCATATGTTGCATATATGGAAGAAAAGGCGGCGGGCAGCAACGGAGTGTGGCAATTTGAATTTGCACTCGAGAAATCGGGAAACTACAGAGCGTATATAGGAGCCGCAAACGTGGATGAAAACCAAATAATAGATTTTTCGTATACGAACAAAGCCCGGTTTGAAACAGCGAGGGGACGGCTGTTTGGCGGATCCATTACGGACGCAGAGGCTGGACAGATTATAACAGACTATGCGGCGGATTTTGGTATAGATGATGTTGTGGTTAATGACCCCGTATCTGTAGCTAAATTGGCAAAGAGCGAAGCGACCGCTGAGTTATTCACTTATAAAAATAGTGCGTATATTTTAAAGAAAAGCAATATGATAACGGAGCTTAATGCGGGCAGAGCAGAAACCATTGCAGAATACAGAAGTGTTTTCGAGGCGGATGGTGTGAAGTATGAAAAGTACCTCACTGACGATATACTAAATGCTATAACTCCCAAGCTTTCAAATAAAGCATTTAATTCATTTGCACAATTTGACACAGCTGCAAGAGATGCCGCAATTGTAAGCATTGTAAACAATGCGAGCGTTACGGCTGTACAAGAGCTTCTTAAGAGCTATGCGACGGATTTGGGTATAAGTGTTTCGGCAGTTACTTCCGAGTGTGTAACCGCCCTCATCCAATCAAATCCTGCAAGCATCGGAAGTATAACGTCATTTGTGAACGGATATACGAGTTCGCCGCAGCCGACGCCCGAAAAAGGAAACGGAGGCGGTGGCGGTGGCGTCTTTATCAACTCGGCTCCGGATGAAGGAAAAGCACCGACGGAAGAAAATGAAACAATATATGTATTTGATGATATTGCACAGGTAGATTGGGCGGTTGAAGCAATAACACAGCTTTCGTACAGAGGTGTTTTAAACGGAAAAGAGAACAGAATATTTGCCCCCAACGACAATATAACACGTGAGGAGTTCACAAAGGTTATAACCCTGGGCTTCAAGGTAAACCTTGCAGAGGGTGAATGTGATTTTGAAGATGTTGATGAAGAGAGCTGGGCATATCCGTACATCAGATCTGCATATGTAGCGGGAGTTGTAAACGGAATTTCGGACACTGTATTCGGCTTTGGATCAAACATAACCCGTGAGGATTTGTGCGTTATGACAGACAGAATGATAAATATCGGCGGCTTTGATCTCAAGGCAAGCCAGGATATAACCTTCAGTGATGATGACCAAATTTCGGATTATGCCAAGGAAAGCGTGCACCGATTGGCTGCAGCCGGCATCGTATCGGGAACCGGAGACGGTTTCAAGCCGAAGGCATATGCAACACGTGCCGAGGCAGCAAAGATTGTATATCTTGCAATGATGAAGACAAATAGATAAAAGAGCTTACTAATATATAGTTTTCGGAAAGGAAGAGGTAGAGACATGAATAAAAAAATAGTTTTGTTGCTGAGTATAGTTATGCTGCTGCAGTCATTCGGTGCAGGTGTGCTTGCGGCGAATGAAACGGAAGACTCTGTGACAGATGTTATTGTCGAAACGGCAGAGGAAACCGCAGAGGACAACACATTGGAAAATGATGAATACAATGACCGTATAAAAGCCGAAAAGAGAAAAGAAATAGAAGAGGAAATAGCGGTGCTGACGAGTGCGGGAGTTATCAATCTTGAGGAGGATTATGATCCTACGGCTGTTGTAACCAGGGCTGAATTTGCTACATATACAGCGGCAGCCATAAAAGCAGATACGCCGATGTCACTTTCATACTTCACTGATGTTCCGACAAACCACTGGGCATCCGACAGTATAAATCAGCTTACCGATCTTAAGGTTATTGACAGAGCAGCGGACGGAATGTTTAATCCCGATAGGATAATATCATATGTTGAGGCGTGCAAGATTATGACGATGGTAACGGGATACAAAGCATACACCCGTTCAGACAGAGATATGAACCAATACATATCAATTGCCGAGAGTGCGGGCTTTGGCATAGCTCCGTCAAACCCACAAGAAATGACAATCGCGGACACTGTTAAGCTGTTATATAAAGCAATGCGAGCAGACATGGTGATGGTTGACAACGTTACGGTCAATAAATACACTGTAAAGCCGAATGAGGACAACAACCTGTTCTCAGTTTATCATAACATCAAATTTGATAATGCAATATTAGAGGCAACCTTCGAAAAGAGAATGGTAGACGCAAAGCTCAAGGAAGGAGAGGTTATGATAGGCGGCACACGGTATTATGCGGACTCTTCCGTTGTGCCTGGTGAATATTTTGGAAGAGAGCTTAACTTTGCATACAGAGAAGACAAAGAAGATGTGGATATGACGGTTTTGTACGCGGAGCCGAAATTTAGTGACGATATGATCCAAATCATGTATGATGATGTTGTTTCATATAATGACAGCACAGGACAGATGGTATATGATGTGGGTGGAAAAACAAGGACAAAGCTCAAAACCGACACAGCAGCCAAAGATGTGAAAATCGTGTATAACGGCCGTTTATACACAAAGGAGCTAAAGCCGAGAATAGAAGAATTTGTAAAAGGCGAGAGAAAGGGAACGATTGAATTGATTTCCTCACGCGGCGACGGTGAGACTGATTTAATCGTTGTAACAAGCTATGAAATTTTCGGCAAGGATGCTTATAATGCCCTAACCGAGACATTTTATGGCAAGAACACGACAATTAATAAGGGAGATTATACAAACTGTATAATATATGATACAAACCATATCGTTCATAAAGAATCGGAATTGACCTCGGGACCATATATGCTTGCCGCAACACCGGACAAGGATAGCCTTGTAATCATCATGTGCACGGCAAAGGGAGAGGGTATCCTTGAGAGAATAGGTAAAAAAGAGGTTAAGCTTGGTGACACAGTCTATGAATCAGACGACAAGTTCTGGAACGAAAACTCATCAAAGTTCACCATAGGCGTTGCGTACACAGTGTATCTTGACTTATACGGCAAAATTATTGACATGACAATAGGCGGTGTAGCCGGTATGAGAACAGGTTATGTAATCCGTGCGGCAATGCCTGACAACAACGTAGATGATGCAATCATAATTAAGTTATATACACAAGATGATGACACATTACAGTGGTACGAACTTGCATCAAAGGTTTCTATAGACGGAAAGACCTTCAAGTCAAACAAAGTTAAGGATATTGTGGCTGCATTCCCTGGCAATTCTTCTATATCGGGCAACGATGTTAATATAGACAGACAGGTTATAAGATACAACATAAACGAGGAGGGAAAGATTAATGAGATAGACACAACCATTGTCGGCGCCTCTGAGGACAAAAGCACAACCTTAAGACAAATTACAAACGGGCAACAAAAACAGTACTACAGAGTCGGTACGAAAAGTGTCGGTATGACCGGTTATATTGACAGCTCATATACAAAATTCCTTGTTGTACCCGTTACGGACGAAAACGGCGCAGTAGTCGTAAACGGTAATGTGGTTGAGGATAACAAGGAGCGATATGCAAATAAATATTCCCTTGAGGACTGGGCTTACCTCACATATGAGCTTTACAAATATTCATCAGACACAGTCGCAAGCGATTTGATAGTTATTTATATTGAGCCGATAAAGAAGGACTACGATATATGTATGTTTGATGAAATAATAGAAGAAGTAGAAGACGACAGAGTTGTAAACAAGTTTTGTGGCTTCACAATGGGAAGTAAGGCAAAATATACACTTGGTGATATGGTGGATATATCACAGCTGAATTTACACCAAGGTGATATTGTAAGATTTGAAACGAACCCATCGGGCGATACAGTATATTCTGTTACAAAGATGTATGATGCAGAAACCGACGAATTCTGCAACTATGAAGCATCAGGTGACTGGGCGAAAGACCCTGACAGATATTGGTATGCTTCGGCATTTGCTGAAGAAACGAGCAACCAATGGGCACAGAAATACCAGCTGATGCGCGGATATCCGCAGGATTTGCAAAATGGTGTACTTTCAATCTCGCATACCCTTGCCATGGCGTATGAGGGCAAATCCTCTGCAATATTCAAGGCATCGGGACTCCCTGTAACCATATATGAGCCGTCACGCAGAGAGGATAAGGTGTATTCGGCACAGCTGACGGATATATTAACCTACAAGATGGTGGGTGATAGCTGTGATTATATGCTCATATCATCAAAAGAAGCAAGCTACAAACAGATTTTTATTATAAAGAAATGATAGAAGTGATTGACAATGTTAAAATTAAAAATCTTAAATAGAAACAAAATAAATCGTGCCATAACAGCGGCGGTGACATCACTTGCGATATTCGCCGCACAGTGTGTCGCAGCAGTCGGCGTGGTTGCAAATGCAGAAACTGCGGGCGTTTATGACACATTTAACAGCTATGCTGATGCTTCTGAACTTTGCAGTGTTTGGCAGGTAGCCGATACCGTTAAACAAAACATTTCATTGGAGGGCGATGACGGAAAAAATCGAGCAATGGTTTTGACAACCTCCGGCAGTACCGATTACACCGTAAAAAGGGGCTTTGACGCACCCATAACTGCTGATAAATTTACTGTGGAGATGACGGTTAAGGCAGCGACCGGTTTTGATGTTAGTCTTACCAAAACCGACGGTAATACAATTAAAATCGGGGGAGTGAGCGGATCAAGGTATGTAGGTTGCTACACTTCTGATTACGGCAGAATCACAACAGATTCCATACAAGTATCTTCCACGGACTATAAAAGGATAAAATTTACGGTTGATAAAATCGCAAACAACATAAAACTAACCTCAAACGGCAAATCCGAAACATATAATTATACATATAATATTGGCACCGTAACCGCAATATCAATATCAGTTGGAACGGCTGTAAGCCAAAAAATATATATAGACGATATAACAGTAAGAAATGCTGTAGATAATAGCGGAGCTTATGCAAACTTTGCTACCAATGAGTTTTACGGCGGAATGTTCTATTCTGCCGCGGCACCGAACGGGGACGGTATCACGCTCCAATCTGCGGAAAAACAACCGGACGGCTCTTACAAAATAACCAAGGCTAACGGTTCTGTCAGGATAGAGCTTGATGAGGACTGCGGAATCGATTTTAGTGACTTTAGTAATATTGGCATTGATATTAAATATCAAGACAGCGATTACGGCTTTGTGGCGGCGGAGTATGATACGGCAAGCGGAACTGCCACCACACCGACTATTTGTTGTATAGCGAGTGATACTGTTAAAACGCAGTCGAACGTGGTAAACGATTGGGTTAAAAACCCTGATACGGGCGGATATGTTCTTACACTTAAAACCTATGAGGGTAACCTAAATGATGGTACAATCGGAGCGGGCGAGAGAACGTATGCAAAATACCCAATCACGCTAAAATCGGTACGGATATATAACAAAGGAACAAAATCACTTGTTGATGTTAATATTGAAACGTCAAATACAGGTAACATATTCTTTGAGGGCGAGACACCCAAGTTCAGCATTAAGCTGAATAATATGTCACAAAGTGCGGTATCAGGAAACTGTGAAATAAAGTGTTATGAAATCGGCAAGGACAGTACAGTAGCAAAAGAAATTGAGACGTTGATATACAACACCACAGTCAATGTAACGGAAATTGCGGGCGGCACAGAATATGTGCTTGAAGCGGCAGTACCTGTTCCGAGGTTCGGTCTGTACAGACTGGAAACGAAATTTTCCGACAATGCGGATATTGATTGCGTCGGCGAATCACGTTTTTCAAAATGTGCGGAGGTTGCGACACAGAACTACACAATGGGTGTTTCATCACATTTCGACCAGCTCGGCGGAGCAACGGAGGGCATGAAACTTTTGAAAAAGGCGGGCATGGGTCTTGTGCGAGAGGACTTTATATGGTCTGATTACGAAACAAAAGTATCGGGTAGCCGAGAGGAGGGTTTTGTTACAAAGTACGGACTGAACGCCAAACAGGTGGAAGTGTGCGATGCGGCTGATGCGAACGGCATGAAGCTTTTGATGATTGTTTCGGGCTTAAGCTGGTGGTATTCGGGTGCTTTCCCAACCGGACTGCATGACGAGGCGGCATTCGATGCGTTTAACAATTATGTCACAAACCTGCTCAACGAGCCGAAAGTCAAAAAGGTTTGTGATATGGTTGAGATATGTAACGAGCCAAATCTTTCGTCTGCAATGAACAGTGAAGATTATAAGACATATCCGAACGGTATTGCGCTGTATGACGATACTTTAACATTTGACACCTCATTGGGTTATGATGAAGATACAAAGGAAAAGTGCCGCAAATACAGCGCAAGAGGCACAGCCTACGGCAAGATGTTAAAATCAGCTTCGGCAAATATCCGAGAAAATGCTTCCGGCTATAAAATCGGCGCATTCTCCCTCGGAGGTCCATGGTTGCCTGAGGACAACTATTTTATGGACAGAACTCTTGCCGAGCTTGACGATGTCAATGCCTTTGATGCGATAACCTGCCATCCGTATATGTGGATTACACAAGATGCGGAAAAAGGCTACGGCGGCAATGACAACTCACAGCCTCTCCATTATATAGGATATAAGCTTGACTATATAAAGGCGCTTGCAACAGGTACACGGGTTTATAATGATGCAAAGAAAACATTGGAGTCCCCGACGGGCTTTGCTACGGGTAATACATATAACCAAAAATCCGATGTAGAGTCGTGGGTGACCGAGTATGGTGCCTCCACTGCTGATTATAAGGATGACGGCTTAAGCTGTAAAGGTGAATATACGCAGGCTATACACCTTGTCAGAGGATATAACCAAATCAAGCTTAACAACTTTAACAATAAGGTATGGTTCTATAACTTTGCCGATGGAGGTGACAGGACAAACGAAAAGGAATTTTGTTTCGGAATTGTTCATTCGAGAACGGACGACGTTCCGTTTTCGGCAAAGTATTCATACATTGCCCTTGCGGCTATGAACAAGCTTACCGAGGGAGCAACAACGGCAGAAACGGTATTGGAGGACAGCTATAAATTTGTTTCAAAGTATAGTTCTGCTAATCGTGATACATATATGCTCTGGACAACAAAGTCTACAGAACAGACAATCTCATACGATTTCGGAGCAAATGTTAAATATTATGATTTGTTGGGCAATGAAATTACTGAATCCGAAATAAAGACAAACGGACAATATCGTTTGACTCGTGAGCCGTATTATGCGGTTGTAGGCGAACAGCCCCAATTCTTAACAGCGGAGGAGCCATCAGCACAGCTGTACTTTATGCAAAATGACGTTGGCGTAAGTGAACCGAATGTGATCATAGCGAGCAACAATTTTGATTTGCTTGTTGATATGAGCGGAGTTGATAGTGCGGCAGATTTATATGCGGCATCATATGGTGAAAACGGACGTTTTATAGAAGTTAAAAAATATGATATTGAAAAAGGCGCAAAAGTAAAGAAAATTGAGGATATAGCATTTACAAAGACTGATAATATTGATAGTATAAAGTTTATGCTGTTCTACTCGAATACGATAAGGCCACTATGTAATTTCTTAAAGTTAGAATAAAAGTAGTTCGGTGTGTGGCTGTAAATTGTTGTTTAGCGGTAAGCCAACCCCCGTTCCGTCGCTACGCACCTCGGAAAGGGGTTGATTTATCCTGAAGATTGTTTAGCTAAAATATCATTATTTTGTATAAAATAATTAAAAAAATCATTATATTTAAAGCGTTTTTGGTTTTTATGTGTTACAATGAATAAACAGAGTACATTTTTTATCGTAGTGAGACAAAGCAAATAAGCCGTTTAATACGGAATATGATTAGGGTTAGGAGTATTCATATGACATTAAAAATAAGAGTGGCTGCATTATGCACGCTGTTCGCCTTGGTTTGCGGCATACTTCCCGGTGCGCCTGTAAAAACGAGTTTTGCGGCAGCGGGGGATATAAATGCAGCGGAGGTTGTGTTCGACAGCGAAAATCCAAAGAAGACGGGATTTAAGGTTGTTGAAACGGGCACAGATAAAACACCTCAGACGGCGGAACGAAACGGTGAACCCTGCTGGCTTATGGATAAGCTTCAGGGCAATAACAAGTCAACGATTAATTTCACCTTAGACGAAACGATGAAGGAGCAGTCATTTGACGGCAGTGTGTATGATATCGAGATTGATTATTTTGACAGCGGTAAGGGTTATTTCATCTTGTATTACATCAACCGTGATGGTAATCTCGAATATAAGAATATTACATACACCAATGCATCAAATGCATGGCAAACGGCGAGCTTCACGCTCTCTGATGCAGATTTTTGCCAAAAGGCAAACGGCGAATATGACTTTTATCTTTCCATAAAAGCATTGCACAGCAACAGCTACACCATTTCGCCCGAATCTATGGCAATAAAGCGTGTGAAGGTTACCCGTCATGCAAATCAGAACAAGCTTTTTATATCGGCAAAAATAGATGAGCCTGGAAATACGTTTAAATGGTACGAAAAGGAAAAGCTTATAGACACCACTGTGCATAACTTAAGCGGTGCTGATACCGAAGCGGAGATTACTTTTCGCGCGGTAACCGACAGCGGCTTTGTAAAGGCTGAGACGGTTAAAAATGTAAGCATACCCGCAGACGGAACCGAGCAGTTGCAGGTTGATTTGGGTGAAGCGGACTATTGCGACAAATATTATCTTGAGGCAGAGGTGAAAATGTCAGACGGCACTACTTTCACCCAGCGCCCCACAATGTTTGTAATAATAAAAACAGATCCTAATAACATAAGAAACGAATCGGCATATCTTGCCGAGCATATGGAGCGTTACACCGATGATGCCATTGCCGAGGGTTCGGAGCTGATTGCAATGGGAAATTTCGGCGGCATAAGAGGAACTATATCAGAAGAAGATTTTAACCGAAAGATACCGAGCCTCACTGCAAATGATCTTGATGTTATGCATCTTATGTGGCTTCTTCCGTCAAGTGCGGTTTTGAGCTTTGCATCAAACTGGTGGTCAGAGATGCCGCATACGGAGGCACAGTATGCTGCATGGCGTGAAAAGGTGAGGACCGAGGTAAGAATGCTTAAGGACCATGTAGACAGATATGAAATCTGGAATGAAGTAAACTGGCCGGCATTTAACAGAGATTATGCAACCACAGGTGCACCGAAGTATTTTGCAGAGGTAGTTAAAATTGCAAAAGAGGTTGTAGAGGAAGAAGACCCGGGTGCAAAGGTTGGCTGTGGAGCATTTACAAATATGCATATTGAAGCAACAACTGCAAACAGAGGTAAGGATTACTTTGATGAGCTTGTTAAATGCGGCGTTATAGACTATACCGATGCGGTTGATGTACATCCGTATTCATGGAGTACACCCGAAGGCTTCAGCATGGTTGAGAGTATAAAGTATTATCGTGATACATACAGAAACGCAGGCAAGACTGATGTTGAGGTGTGGAACACAGAGTTTGGATACACAACGGCAGACAATGTTTCAAACACCGAAAGATTGCAGGGCGCATTAAACCAGAGAACGGAGCTAATATTTAAAGCTGAGGAAACAGGAGATGTAAACGTCTTCTATAACTTCGAGCGAAAGGGTATAATCAATACCGACCGTGAGGACTCATTCGGTATGGTGGAATGTGGCTATGACGATGCATTGCTGTGGGGTACCCGTTTCTTCCCAAGAGAAGGCTTTATAATGATGACGGGTTACAACTATGTAATGGCAGATGCTAAAGCTGATGAGCAAATCACACTTTCCGATACGGAGGTTATTGCTTATAAATATGACAGCGGCAAGTTTAACAGCAAGGTTTTGGCTGTTTATGACAAAAGCGACAGCCAGAAAACCATATCACTCAATCTCGGCACAGACAAGATTGATTTATATGACTGTTGCGGCAATATGACCGAGGTTTATGGTGTTGACGGCTGTTATACCTTTGATATTGATGGTGCTCCGATATATATAGTGGGAGACATCACAACTGTTGAGGAGACAGACAAATCCGTTGTTAAAGAGAGCAGTGTCAATATTGAAGCGGCATATGATGATGTGTTTTATATCGGACTCGATAAGACGGTTGATGAGGAACTCTCAATCGAGGTTGAAACACCCGAGCTTGCAGAGGTTATGGAAATATCGGACTTTACAGGCAATAGAGCAGCGGTGAAGATAAAAAACAATGCCGAGGTAGGGGAAAGCTTTGATGTGGTCGTTAAGCTAAATGACGGTGAAAAGACGGTATTTAGAAGAAAATATTCTGTTACCTCCGCCGTTCCCGCATCAGCCGACCTGACAGCATCTCCGACAACAGATGACTTTGTTTCGTGGTCTGCTACGCTCAAGCTTCGTAACCTTGCCTCCGAAAGAGCATTGAGAGGGCATCTTGAATTCAAAGAGGGAGCACTCACGAGGAATTTGAAGAATGTTGATATCGGACTTATCCCCGCGGGCTGTACGGGACTTGTTGAATTCAGTCTCGGTCAGGTAAGCAAAAAGGGACTTTATCCGATAGAATACGATTTGGTGACCGATGACGGAAACAGATATTCGTTTGTGAATACCTTTGATATGTCATATGCAAAATATGCGGATAAGAAGCCGACAATAGACGGCAATATAGGAAAGAATGAGTGGACATTCGGTACTGCAATGGTTATCGACTCAAAGACAAGCATCAAACAGATAAATGACTGGCGAGGCGCAAGTGATTTATCAGGTAAATGTATGGTTATGTGGGATGAGGATAATTTCTATTTCGCCGCAGAGGTAACCGATGATGTATTCACTCCTGCAGAGGCAGATGCAAACCAATGGAAGGGCGACGATATTCAGATAGGTATTTATTACGGTTCCGCAGGACTTATAGCCTTAGGTCAGGGTTCGGACTCCTATCATGAAATAGGTCTTGCCAAAACCGTAGACGGCGACCAGGCATGGCGCTGGAAGGCACAGGACGATTCACAGCCCACAGGACGTATAACCGATGTGGATATAGCAGTGGTGAGAAAGGGAACAAAAACCTGCTATGAGGCAAGAATACCATGGAGCACCCTCCTAAAGCCTGACCAACAGCCAAAGGCGGGGCATGAAATGGCGTTCACCTTCTTGTTTAATGATAATGACGGCACAGGCAGACGAGGCTGGATGGAATACACCCCTGGTGTTGGAGAAACAAAGAACACAGGCCTGTTCTCAAGATTAAAGCTTGTTGCCGACGACAGCGAATAGTGATAAGGAGGAGATTTTAGATGAGAACAATATTTAAGTCTGCGGCTAAGGCCGCAGCACTAACCGTATCGGCTGTGGCGGTGATGCTGGGGCTTGCGGTATCATCATACGCCGCAAACGGCGACAATGGACTCTACTTCTATGATTTTGAAGACTATAATGCATCTTCGGGCTCGGGACTTGGCCCGGACAAATTTATTGGCGTTGCAGAGGTTTTCGACAATGGCAATGCGGTATTTCGGTACAAGAACTTCGGTTCGGCTGACTCGGGCGATGAGCATGGCGGGGTATTGAAGCTTAATCCGACCTCATTTCCATCGTTTATTTTCCCTGAGGCGGTAAATAGCGGTAAGGTGAGAATATGCTTTGATATGAAGATAAACGACCCCCAAGGCAAGCTTCATCCGGCAATTTTCGCTTATGGAGGAACGGGTGCACAGATAATCCGCTCGAACGAGGCTCATGTGATGGCATTTAACTCAACGATTGGAGGCAAGATCGACGGCAATGTCTACTATGCAAAATATTTTGCAGCATGGAACGCAACAAACGTATTGCCGGGCTTTACCTATGAAGATGCACAGGAATGGAATCATTATGAGTTCCTCATAAGCGAGCTTAACGTAACAGGTACACCAACACTTGACGGCTATATAAACGGCAAGCTTATGTTCTCGGGAATGCAGCTCAACA
>CADBPJ010000094.1 GCA_902796445.1 uncultured Ruminococcus sp.
AACGTTAATTTATTTGACAAATATTTAACAAGCCTTGTTTTATGGCACTTTTAGCCTTTGAAACGGTCTGCGCTAAATGCAACAGCCCCTTTGTTGTCCATGCACATTTCAGTTATATAGGTACACAATTCCCATTTTTTAACTCAATGATTAACTCGTTCAGGATACACGATTAAATCAGTTTCGCAATGCTTTTATTGGTGCATAATAAAACGTTCCCGTGTTTTTGCAGAATGGTTGCCGGTATCTGCGGCTGCGGTTTGTCGTTAAGTACATGCTTTAATATTCCCGGATGCCATACCGCACCTGTCGATAAATAAATTTTTTTTGATGCCATTATCTGCTTCATACCGATTGTGATACACCATTTCGGCATTGCCATAATGTCTCCATGGAGATATGCCGCTCCGTTTATGGCTATTGTTTCACGGCTGACCGGGAGCACGCGTGTGCCGAGATTTGCAAATTCCTCACAGGTTATCGGATCATCCTTTTCTGCCGCCTCATTAAAAGCAATATGACCATTTATGCCGAGTCCCCCATAGCACACATCTGCACCGCCGAGAGATTTTAATAGCTCATCATATTCCATTTCTCTTCCCGGAATCGGAAACAGTCTTTGTTCTTTCGGCATTATCAGTGTCTCATCAACCCGCAAGTAAAATTCATCGTTCATGCGCTTTTTAAAGCTCAGAAAATGTTCGGGCGAAATTGCTTCCGTCGGAGATATGAGATACTCGTCCATATTGAAAAACCATACATTTTTTAATGAAACTTTAAGCGTATTTACCATCGCAGCTAAAATTGGATATTGCTTCACCGGTCCGACAGGCACAATAAATACTGTTCGCTTTCCTCGTTCATTATTTTCCATAATTTCCGCCAACATATCAAGCGCCATATCCAAATTGACTGCATCATCATTTTCTAAAACTCTAAGCTTAATTTTATTGTCCCCCATAATACTCATTTCCCTTCGTAAAATTTATTTTACTTTCTTTCCGTCCAAAAAGACCGAAACAATATCAAAATTTTCATCAAGCTCGCAAAGGTCGGCGGCAAAACCTTTTTTAACGCTGCCTATCTTCTTTTCACCTATAATACGTGCCGGCACCGACGTACCCGTCTTAAACGCATCCACAACAGGAATACCGGCATTTATCAAATTTTTCACCATTTTATGCACACTTGTTACGCTCCCGGCAAACTTGCTGCCGTCAGCAAGCATTGCAATCCCGTCGGCAACCCGTACTTTTAATGATGCACTGTCGTATTTTGACCCCATATTATATAAACGTCCGTCTGCCGGCATTCCGGCGCATCGCAGCGAGTCCGATACCACCGCAACATTATCAGCTCCCTTACACTTTAAAATAAACCTTGCCATTTCAGGAGTTATATGAATATTATCCGCAATAATTTCACAGGTGACGTTATCTGTCATAAGGCCGTATTCCCTAAGTCCTATTTCTCTGACTCCCGCTTTTGTTCCAATGCCCGACATCGCACAATATATATGTGTCAAGTGTTTCAAACCCGACTTAAATGCAGGTACAAATTCCGGATATGCTCCGTCATCATGACCTCCCGACACCAAAATGCCGTTTTCAGTAAGTTCCTGTGTCATGCTTCCGTCCGTATCCAATTCCGGTGCAATTGTAACTATTTTGACTATATCTCTATTTTTAATAATAAAGCTGTAAGAATCTTTATTTGGATTCATAAGATATTTTGGATTTTGTGCGCCACAGCCTTTCACCGATATAAATGGTCCTTCCAAATGCACACCAAGAAGTTTTGACTTCTTAGTGTGCGCAACCTCCATATATTCTCTTGCCTTGTCCAAAAAACAACATATATCCTTGTATGCCGCGGTAAGAGAGGTGGCAACCACCCCCGTAACTCCGTTTTCAAGCTGATATCCTAACGCGGTGTCGAACGCATCGTCTGTCGCATCCATAAAATCAGCGCCGCCTCCGCCGTGAGTATGAATATCCACGAACCCTGCACTGACATAATTACCCTTCATATCATATACTTTTGCATGCTCCACCGGTTCAAAATCAC
>CADBPJ010000095.1 GCA_902796445.1 uncultured Ruminococcus sp.
GAGCTTGAAAAGGAATTGGGACTTTGCGGCACGGTTATTGTAAACGGCTGTCATGACCAGGTTGCCTCGGCGGCAGGTTCGGGGGCGTTTTGTGACGGAATGGCGGTTGATGGAACAGGCACGGTTGAGTGCATAACACCGATATTTGATAAAATCCCCGAAAACAATGAGATATATGAGGATAACTATGCCGTAGTACCGTATATTGAGGACGGGAAATATGTCTGTTATGCCTTTTCATTTACCGGCGGCGCAGCGATAAAATGGTTTAGGGATAATTTCGCAGAGGATATGTCTTATAAAGAACTTGATAGTACAGTGGACGACGAGCCTGGCGGTATTCTTGTTATGCCGCATTTTGCGGGCGCCGCAACTCCGTATATGGATAACGGCTCAAAGGCGGCATTTTTGGGTGTTACTATGGAAACAACAAAAGCGGATATGTATAAAGCGATAATGGAAGGCGTAACCTATGAGATACTTTTAAATCTGAAGCGTCTTGAAAAAGCTGGAATAAACCCCCAAAGGCTTTACGCAACCGGCGGTGGGGCAATGTCCTCTGTATGGCTTCAGATGAAGGCGAATATTTTAGGAGTTCCGATTACAGGACTTTCTGCACCTGAGGTGGGCACTGTCGGAACAGTAATGCTTAGCGGTGTTGCCGTTGGGGCATTTACTGATATGGATAATGCAAAAGCAGTCATGGTAAAGGAGGGTAAGACATATTATCCTGATAAACAAAAGCATGAAAAATACCGTCAAATATATAAATGCTATGAAAAAATATATGAAGCGGTAAGACCGATTATTATAGGAGAATGATATGAACAAATACATAGGACATGAACAGCAGCTTTACGGAGTAAGGGAAATGCGACTTGTCGGAGGAAAGGCTGACGGAATGAGGATTTTGTCGGTAAAGAACGGAATGGGACTTGAATTTGAAATATCCCTTGACCGATGCGGCGATATATCCCGACTCAGTTTTAAGGGTGACAATATGGGTTATTTTGCACCCTGCGGTTATGTTTCGCCGAAATACTACGACAATGTCGGAAACGGATTTTTAAAGTCCTTTACAGCCGGATTTTTCACCACCTGCGGACTTACCTCTGTCGGAACTCCCTGCGAGGATAACGGCGAGGTGCTGCCTCTGCATGGTACAATTTCAAACACACCTTGCGAAAATTATTCGTACAGCATAAAAGACAACAGTATATATATCACCCTCACAGTGCTTGACGCGGCATTGTTTTCGCACAAGCTTATCTTAGAGCGTGAGTATGTTTGTCCGCTCGATAAAAACGAAATATATATGACGGATAAAATTAAAAATATCGGTGCGGAGGACGCACCTTTGGAGGTTCTTTATCACTGTAATATGGGTTATCCGCTTCTATCGGAAAAATCAAAGGTAATAGTTCCATCAAGTGAGGTTGTACCGAGAAATGAACACGCAAAAGAGGGTATAGAAAACTGTCTTGTAATGGAAAAGCCTCAAAAGGGTTATGAAGAAAAATGCTATTATCATACCATGTTGGGAAAAACCTGCGTGACGATATTTAACGATGATATAAAAAAGGGCGTAAATATCAGATATGATGCCGATGAGCTTAAGTATTTCACCGAGTGGAAGATGATGGGCGAGTACGAATATGTTTTGGGACTTGAGCCGGGAAACTGTTTGCCTGACGGCAGAAATGTAATGCGTGAAAAGGGCCTACTGGAGATACTAAAGCCTGATGAAGAAAAAGTAAATCATATTAAATTTGAATTTGAGGAGAGATAAAGATGCTTGTAACATTAAAAAATATTTTAAAGATTGCAGAAGCAAAGAAATGTGCGGTAGGTTCGTTCAATACACCGAATTTGGCGAGTATAAAAGCTGTTATTTCAGCGGCAGAGGAAATGAATCAGCCTGTTATCATAATGCACGCACAGGTTCATGAGGAAATGGGGCTTTGCACGATGGATGAAATTGCCCCCATTATGCTTTTTATGGCAGACAGGGCAAGTGTGCCTGTCTGCGTTCATTTGGATCACGGTACGGATATGGATTATGTTAAAAAAGGACTTGATTTGGGATTTACTTCAGTAATGTATGATGGTTCGGAGCTTTCAAAGGAAGAAAATTATGCAAACACTGCCGTTATGGTTGAAGCTGCCGCAAGATACGGTGCGTCTGTTGAAGCGGAGATAGGCTCAATGGGTGCAAGAGAGTCCGGAAATGGTGGCGGAGAAAGTATATATACCGACCCTGCCGAGGCAGAAAGCTTTGCAAGAGAAACAGGAATTGATGCACTTGCTTGTGCATTTGGAACGGCACACGGACTTTACTTGAAGCAGCCTAAGCTTGATTTTGAAAGACTTGCCGAAATAAAAAGCAGAGTTGATATTCCGCTTGTTATGCACGGCGGCAGCGGTGTGAGCCACGAGGATTACAGAAAGGTAATCGAGCTTGGAATACGCAAGATAAATTACTATACATATATGGCAAAGGCAGGCGGAACGGCTGTTGTAAATATGGAGGATAAAACATTTTACCACGATATCGAAACAGTGGCGATAGCTGCTATGAAAGAGAATGTGAAAATAGCTGTTGATGTTTTTCAAATGTCTGAATAGAGCGCTTCTGGTTTTAGTTTTGCACGTTGCCTGCTAAAAGCAGAAGCAGATGGTGATTGATGGTCAAAGTCGAAGCAATCCAGCAGTTCATTCTTTGTTGTAGGTATTTTTTTAAAAAGATATTGACAATGTCTTTTTTCTATGATATAATAATTTATAGAAATGTTTCTATAGAGGTGATATTCATTAAAAGAATAACTATTAAAGATGTTGCACGGGAAGCCGGCACCAGCATATCGGCGGTTTCATATGTGTTAAATAATTCCACCGAGAAGAAATATTCCGAAACAACAGTAAAACGGATTAAGGAAGCAGCAAAGAAACTAAATTATACACCCAACAATATCGCAAGGGGTATGAGATCACAAAAGGCTTATTCGATCGGAATAGTTAATTTTTGGGATATTTATAACCATGTTTTTGTAAAAAGTCTTAATGGTATTGTCGAGGTGGCAAACGAGTATAAGTATTCTGTTGTGCTTTGTCCGGTATCAAATAAAAATGTTAATGACTATTCCTATATAGATTATTTTATAAACAGGAGAGTGGACGGAATCGTGCTTATTGCACCGGTTCAATCGGAGTGTGTTATTGACGAACAGGAACATATAAACAGAATGAAAAAGGCGGGAGTTCCTTTTGTAGTTATTAACACCTCGCTAAACACGAATGAGCCAAACTTCTTCAGATATGATTTTTCACAGGCTGTCTATACTGCTACCGAATATTTGTTCAGCAACGGACATAGGGATATAGCTTATGTTACTCCAAACATATCGGATACTTATCCGGAGATGTTGGAACGATTGAACGGATACAAACAGGCTGTTAAGGAACTTGGTTTAAATACTACAGTTTATAATATTGACGATATTGATTTTAATACTATGAATAAGCTGTCTGCAGTAGTAACAAATAAGACAGATACTGCAAAGAAATTTATTGATAAGGCTATTGACTTTGGCTTTTCGATACCGGATCAGATTTCGATTGTTGCGGCAAATGCTGAGAACTACTCTGAATATTTGTATGTACCGCTTACTTGTTCGCAGATACCTATTTCAACCATAGCACGAATGGCTGCGAAAATGTTGATTGATATAATAAACGATAAGTCTGTAGAAAAAATTGACAAGATTAGTTGTGAGATTGTTGATGGTAAATCAGTAAAAAAATTTTAACCCCAATAAGGGGTTAATAATTTTAAACATAATAGAAACGTTTCTGCTGATTTGGAGGAGGAATTTTATGATTTTAACCGACTATTTTAAAAGCAAACATGATTTAACATGGGACTACGCAAAACAATGCGGAGTAGAACATGGTGTAATAAGACTTCCTGAGGATAATAATTTTGAAATTACCGATTTTTCACATTGGAAGGCGGTATATAAAAATTTCAATGATTTCGGAATTAAACCTGTTGTTATTGAACCAATGCCTAATGAGCTTCATGACCATATAAAAACAGGCGATGATATGCGAGATGAATGTATAGAAAAGGTTATAACCATGATGAAGTATATGAATGATCTCGATATAAGAACAATATGTTTTAACTGGATGGCTCATATAGGGTGGCTCAGAACATCTGATTCTATTGTTGAACGCGGCAATGCAAAGGTTACAGGTTTCGATTTTGAAAACTTTAAACCTATAGATGCTAAAATTACAGCAAAACAGCTATGGGATAATTATGAGTATTTCATCAAAGCCGTTATACCTTATGCCGAAAAGTACGGAATAAGACTTGCTTTACACCCCGATGACCCTCCGATTTCACATTTGGGTGATGTTGAAAGAATTATGATTAGCTATGAAAATATACAAAAGGCTATGAACATTGCACACAGCGAAAATCTCGGCGTAACAATGTGTCAGGCAACATATCTTATGATGGGTGAAGATTTGTACGATGTCATTCCTAAATTGGCAGACAAGATTTTCTTTATTCATTTCAGAAATGCGACAGGTAATAAGTATAAATTTAATGAAACCTTTCACGATAACGGTATTATAGATATGCCCGATATAATAAGACTATACAAAAAGTGCGGTATTGATGTTCCCATACGAGTTGACCATGTACCTCTTATGGCGGGCGAGAAGGAGGGAACAGCAGGATATACGGCATTGGGACGGCTCTTTGCAATAGGATATTTAAAAGGGATTTTAGAAAGCACAGAAAGCGAGGTGCAGTAAGTGGAAGCACGAAAGTATGAAAGGATAGATTTTAAAGTATGGGAGGATGTGGAATTTGTAAAAATAATACGTCCTGACGGCGATGTGGATACTGTGTATCCATTTAAGCATCAGCCAATAAAAATAAGCTATGATGAAGAAGGGATGGAAAATATAGAGTCTATTGGTGAGGAAGAGTTTCATTGCCGATATACTCCTGACTTTATAGGTGAGGCTACTGTAGAATTTTATGGAACAAAAGTAAACAGTACACCATTGATAGTTCAGCAATCAGAAAATCACGGATATGTTGAAGTAGGAAAAAAAGATACAAAATATTTTTCATATTCAGATGGTACGCCGTTTTTTTCAGTGGGAATAAACACAGCATTTCCGTCAGTACACATAAGCTCTGATGGTAGAGAATTCGGACGTTCCAAAGCATTAAAATACATCGGTTTAAAGCAATATGAGCGTTGGTTTAAAAAGCTTTCTGAAAACGGTTGTAATGTTGCAAGAGTGTGGCTTGGTCATGAATATTTTAATCCTGATAAGGAGCAAGCATATGAATTTGATTATAAACAATTTTCAAAGATAGACAAGCTTTTAGAGCTTGCAAAAAAATACTCTATTAAGCTTAAATTGACATTAGAACAGTTCAGATTTTTCGATTATGAAAGGGTTGCAGATGCAGCAAGCTATGATGATGATATTTTCAGAAAATTCAATAAGCGTCTGTATGATGGCAATGTACGATGCGAAAGCTCTGAAGAATGGCTGACAAATGACCGATGGAAGAAAGCATGGCTATATAAAATCGAAGAATTTGCTAAACGTTATTCGGGCGATACAGCAATTTTTGAAATAGAACTGTGGA
>CADBPJ010000096.1 GCA_902796445.1 uncultured Ruminococcus sp.
ACAGACGAAAATCATTTTATAAAATTTTTTACTTATCACGAAAGAAAAAGACCGTTACAATTCAGAAATATGTATTGTAATATAAAGATGAACGATAAATAACTACATTTTTGTCGCCATCCACAGAGTAATGCAGGTTATCTGCTTAAATTGACACATAAAATGATATTTGCTATCATTTCTGTTTTTTACTATAGACCAGTAAGTCTGACAGTGCGATATATTCCTTAAAACCCCAAATAAATTATTTATTTATAATAGGATAAAGCTGAATCATATTTCCCCCGTCTACAACCAATTCCGCTCCTGTGGTGTTTTTTGCATGAGCCGCAAAATACCATACCGCATCGGCTATATCCTCGCCTACAGCAACCTCGCCCAAAGGTGTAAATCTCGATGGCACATTTGCATAAAATTCGGGGTTTTTATCCCAGCGATCTGTTTTAATCATACCCGGAAGAACAGCGTTGACGCGTATGTTGTACTTGCCAAAATCAAACGCCATCGCACGCATCATACCGAGCTGACCGCTTTTTGAAGCAGAGTATGCTATTCTGTCAGGTATTGCTCTGTATGCTGTGTTTGAATTGATAAATATGATGTTTCCTCCGCCGTTTTCCTTCATTCTTCTTACAGCGTGTTCGCACATACAGTAATTCCACACCATATTTGTGTTTATTACACGCATAAAATCCGAAATCGGATTTTCAAGTGCCTTAATACCCAGTCCCTGGTCGGCAGCGTTGAGAACAAGAGTATCTATAAATATGCCTTTACCGTCAAGATACGAAAACAGCTCCGATACAGCCTTTTCATCAATGGTTCTTTCGTCCAAAAGAGAATTTATAGCATAGCCTGTAATATTCACATTTGGGAATTTCTCTTTATATTTTTCTTCCGCCTCGCGCACTTTTTCGGGACTTCTCCCGGTAAATACAATTTCCCATCCCTCTGCTGCAAATTTTTCTGTTATTGCTGTGCCTGTATTGATACACGCTCCTGTTATTAATACTGTTTTCATCTTTGTAAGCCGTCCTCCTTATGTGATTTGCCTATATCATAAAGCTGCCGAAGGTCAGAATGAGAGGCGTATCCTTAATGGGCAATTCCTTTATTACATATACGCCGTCGCCTTTGTCCTCAAGCATTTCCTCAGGAATTTCGTAAACGGAACCATCCATAACATCAATAAGCTTTATATCCTTATATTCTGTATAAAATTCAACAGTTATCGAAGAATTATAGCTTGTTGTCATTATATTGGTCGGATACCAGTATACAAATGCCTTTCCGCCCTTTCTTTCAAAGGAGCCGGAGGTTATTTCATACCTATGAAGCTGATTTTCATACTGTAGTGCAGAATAGTTGGAATGAACAAAAATCGGCTGAGTGCATACTTTAATGTCCTCCGCAAAAAGAGAGCATATATTCTGCAGCACATAGTATGAAGGCTTTCTATAATACTCGCCTGTTGATTTTCCATCTTCATCAAAATCTGCACCTAAAATTCCAAAATATCCGTAATCAAGATATGATGCTTTATCGTTTACATTTCCATTTAAGGCTTCAATCATATCCATACATGAAAAGTATGATGTGAAATGTACATCTGATAAAAGGTCGGCTAAGGTATGACGTGCCAGCTGCTTTGCTTGTATTTCTTCAGTCCATGCGCCATCCCAAAGTGCGCCGTGACCTCCGCTTTTGGACTGAGTTCCGCTCTCGCCCTGAATAAGCTCTATATTTGGATTATAGTGCTTGGCTAAGGCTCTGTAGCTTTCCACCTTTTCATAAACATTTCTCTCATCATGGGTATATTCATGGAAGGATATAAAATCCAGATACTCACTCATTCCCGTTTTAAAGGCTGTGTTTAAAAAGTCAAGCTTTCTAAGACATACAACTCCGCCGATTATCTTTGCATCGGGATTGATCTCTTTTATGGCTTTGGCGGTGGCTAAGGTAAATTCACCAAGCTCCTTTGCATTTACACCATGTTTCCAGCACCATATTCCGTCCGGCTCGTTCCATATTTCAAAGTAATTTACTCTGCCCTTATAATGAACTACGGTGGCTTTTACATAGTTAATCCATGCCTGCTTTTCTTCCTCGGAAAATATCGGTGGGCAGCCCACAGCACCAAATACCTCCCTTGCCTGTTCGGTGTAAAGACTATTGCCGTAACATAAACACATCCATGGCTCAATGTCACGCTTTACAAAATTGTCCACAATCCTGTCGAGCCAATCAAAATCATATACACCCTTTTGCTTTTCTGTTCTTTGCCAACCGGACTGAAGTCTTACCTTCTTAACTCCGCAATCCGCAACCTTATCGTATGCCTTTTCCGGGTCAAAAACATCACGGTCAAGCTTTTCAAAGCCCAGACTTATTTTTGAATGTTTTATTTCACAGGATTTTTTATGGGGTAATTCCCCGATTTTCTTTAATTTTTCCATGTATCTTACCTTACCTTATCAAATACTCTCACAAAATCAACTATAAAAGCATCATCCTCATACTCACCTTCTATAACCTTAGGGCATGACGAACGATAACCCTGAACCTCTGTTGTAAGCAAAATAAACTGAGGAACATGGGAAACATTTTTATCAGCTCTTGATACTTCTTTACCATCGCAGTAAAAAGTATAGCCCTCCGGCTGCCAGTTCATTCCGAAATAATGCCATCCGTCTTTTGTTTCATTTAGGTCGTAGTTTACTCTTCCTTCCTCTCTGAATTGCTTACCGTATCCTCCCATTATATTTCCTGTTGTAGCCTTTCCATTATGAAAACATTCCATAATATCAGACTCTATTCCGCACCATTCAGGTTCAAATCTTGCTCCTATTGTCGGCGATTGTGTCCAGAATGCACTCCACATTGTTTCAGGATCTTTTTGAAATTTACATCTACACTCATAATATCCGTAACGATGTACAAATTTAGGCTCCTCCAAAATTCCAAGAGGCCATATTTCATCCTGTCCCCAAGGATTATCCGTACCGCCCTTAGGCACATCAAACGAGTTTGAGCCTGTCTGCAACTGCGGCGAAACATAACATCCGTTTCTTTCGGTTCTATGCAATTCTATGTGACTTTTTCCATCAAGAACAATTCCTTGGTCTGTGTAGGCATCAAAAGACTTTCCCCAAAAATTAAGTCTGAAATCCCATTTGCTCCTGTCAAGCTCCGTTCCGTCGAATTCATCTGCCCATACCAACTTCCATTCACCCTCAGGCAAAAAACTCGGTTCATGACCGTTCACTTCAAATTTTTTCATCATCTTTTCCTTCTTTCTTAAAAATAAAATTCTGTCTTTGTAGGTCTTATATCTGTCAAAGCACCTGTATAATGTCTTAAGGTGTGCGGCTGATACGGATGCTTTAAGCATTCCTCTTCATTTATTTCAATTCCCAGTCCCGGCTTGTCCGGGATTGTCATATAACCATCGTTATACTCCAAATCCTCGTTAGTAACATCTTTTCTCCATTCCACATCGGAATACATAATTTCCAAAATATCAAAATTAGGACAAGTCGCCGCTAACTGTAATGTCGCTGCATTCGCAACAGGTCCCGACGGATTGTGGGGTGCAAACGAAATATATCTGCACTCTGCCTCCGCCGCAATTTTCTTCAGTTCCATTATTCCGCCTGCGTGTGAAATATCGGGCTGTATGTAATCCGCCGCCATAAGGTCGAACATTCGCTTGTAATCCCAGCGCGTGTATAGCCTTTCGCCTGCCGAAATTGCAACGGGAGATTTATCCTTTACCGCCTTTAATGCGTCAAGGTTATCGGGCGGAACAGGCTCCTCAAAGAACATTGGCTTGAATTGTTCAAGCTCCTTTGCAATTTTAATTCCTGTAGGAATATTAAATCGTCCATGTCCCTCAATAAGCAAATCCACCTTATTTCCTACGGCCTCTCGGACTGCCGCAACACAGCGAAGCGCTTTGTCAAGGTCAGCATTTGAAATATTAAGATAGCTTTTTCCGAACGGGTCCCATTTCATGGCGGTTACACCGCGCTCTGCCGCTATCTTTGCCTTTTCGCCAAATTCCTCAGGCTCCTTTGCGCCCGCAAACCATCCATTTACATATATTCTCACCTTATCATTTACTCTGCCTCCGAGCAACTGATATACGGGAACGTTAAGGCTTTTGCCGAGAATATCCCATAATGCCATTTCAACCGCCGACAGTGCCGACATCAGCACTGCTCCGCCACGCCAATATGCATCGCGGTATATATCATGCCAATGCTTTTCAATATCAAGCGGATTTTTACCAACAAGATATTCCTTGATATGCTCAACAGCACCTATGAGTGATTTTTCCTTATACTCAAGAGTTGCTTCCCCCACTCCGTCAATACCTTCGTTAGTATATACCTTGACAAACACCCAATTTGTTCTAAAGCAATCAACCACAAATGTTTTTATATCCGTTACTTTCATCTTGACTTAATACTCCGTTCTTATATTTTTATTTCTTCATATATCTTCGGTACAACTTTATTTTTGTATCCGAATTTATTCATATCAATATTATCAAACATTCCGCAGTGAATCGGAACTGCAACTTTCGGATTTATTCTTTCGCAGAACCGCATTGCATCTGTCATATTCATATTATTACCAACACCGTTTACAGGCAGAAATACGGCATATATGTCATTTGGAATATCGTCAAATATCTCATCATTATACAGTGTATCGCCTGTTACATAATATTTTTTATCTCCATCGTCTATTATCACACCAATCGCCGCTATGTCACTATGTACCGCCTTTACCGCTGTGAATTTTATTCCGTTTTCCGTCCATGACGTGTGTCTGTCAAGCT
>CADBPJ010000097.1 GCA_902796445.1 uncultured Ruminococcus sp.
AAAATAGAGGTTTTGAACCCGGATGGGACGATTTATCCATGGAATTATACGATGAAAACAGGCTGGACAAACGCATCACTTTCTATGGAGAATTTGGATGGACTCGATTATACAAAGTCGGCACGTAATGGTCTGCCGGCATTCTATGCGGGCGAGTTTGATGCTATTGCAGGCAAGGATACATTCTTAAATATGCGCGGTTGGAATAAAGGTTTTGTCATAATAAACGGATTTAATATCGGACGATATTGGTCGATAGGACCGCAAGAAACGTTGTATGTTCCGGGCGAGCTCTTAAAAGAAAAGAATACTGTTATCGTATTTGAAATACACTCGCCGAAAGCAGACAGAACACTGTTGTTTGACGATAAACCGTCACTTGATACTGTTGAACGCCCCGTATTCGACACCATAACAGCGAACTTGGGATAACCAAATAACGATATGAAAATTGATATAATGCACTATCCTTTGCAGCAGTTTATGATGTTTGACTTGCCATATACTGTTATTTACAAAGATTATTATACGATAATTTGTGTGAAAAAATATAGCATAAAATTGATGAATTTATCTGTAAAACCCGGGAGGGTGACCAGTGTGTTTTTTTAAAATGCACGAAAAGTAGTTGCTGTCCGAAATTCCGACAAGCTTTGAAATCTGAGCAACGTAAAGAACGATGTTGGAAAGCAGCTCTATTGCATGTTCAAACTTAATGCGGAGAAGGTATTGTTTAGGGCTTACTCCGATTTTCTCTGTGAATGTGCGCATAAATCTGCTGTGAACAGAAAAAGAAATAAAACCTTGACAGTAAGGCTTACGGAAGATGAGAAAAATGCTATTGCGGAAAAAGCAAATCAGGCACATATGACTCACACAAAATCCACACTCACTATGCAACCAGCTCAAAAGGCTTTGGATATGGTCACAGGGAGATGCTACAACGACCATCATAGAATCAACCGATTACTTACACAAAAAGGTAAGTAACCGGCCAAGCTCTTTATATAGGCTTATGAGCCGTTTTTGGACAAATATGATCATAGTAAGTTGATATAGTATAGTGACGGATAAGATATATCTGCAAGGCTATTTACAAATCACAAAAATATTTAAAAATAACTTGAAAAAACAAATGATTTTTTATATAATTAAATCGATGATAAAAATGGATTGTTTATCAAGGCTTACAGTTAGCAAAATTATACGGGTCACAACAGTTATATATGACTATACCATACACAGAGAAATTATTTACACACAAAACGGAAAACAATTTGTTTCGGACCCCAATCATTTATTTTTTTGTCAATGCACGGCACATATTCTTTTGAATGTGCAAAACCGGCAGCTTTGCCTTGATAAACCTGGTTATGATTTGGCAAAAGAAATATAACGCAGCAACATTCAAAATGATTTGTATGTATGATTTTAAGAATAAGCACTTGAATGGATAAGCGTATCAAGTAAATAACTAATAAAATAATAAATTATATAAAAAATTATATAAAAAATATGGAGGGCAAAATGGATTTTAAAAATGTATCAAAAAAATATCGTCCCGTTCCTTTTTGGAGTTGGAATGAAAAACTTGATATCAACGAAACAAAGCGTCAGATTAAAATTATGGATGACGTTGGCATAGGCGGATATTTTATGCACGCACGAGGCGGTTTGCAAACAGAATATATGGGCGATGAATGGTTTGATAATGTGTCAGAGTCTGTTAAAGAGGGCAAAAAACGCGGTATGTGTGCATGGATGTATGATGAAAACGGCTGGCCAAGTGGTTTCGGCAATGGTGTTGTAAATGGTCTTGGCATAAAATACCAACAAAAATATTTGCGGTATTCTGATGATGAGCCTGCGGAAAACACTATTGGAAAATGCGGTGAACATTGGTTTTTCTATGAGGTAAACCCTTTTTATGTGGATGTGCTTGACAAAGATGTCATTGCTAAGTTTATTGATGTTGCGTATAAACCATATTACGATAAATATGGCAATGATTTTGAGGGATTTTTTACAGATGAACCGCAGATTTCAAGAAATGGTATTCCCTGGAGTTTTGTTTTTGAAGCGGAATATATGGAAAGATACGGCGAAAAAATAATTGACCATCTGGAAGAACTTTTCTTTCCGGTGGGAGATTATAAGCAAACAAGAATTAAATTTTGGAAAATGGTAACTGATTTGTTTTCGTCGGCTTATTGTAAACAGATATATGATCAGTGCGAGCAGTGGGGGGTTAAATTTACAGGGCATCTCGTTTGTGAGGAATATATGGCCAGCCAGCTTACAACAAATGGTGCTTGTATGCCTCATTACGAGTATTTTCATATTCCGGGGATGGATTGGCTTGGCAGAAATATTGATATAGATTGTCTTACACCAAAGCAATTATCCTCCGTTGCGGAGCAACTTGGAAAAGAACAGGTTTTATCCGAGACATTTGCACTTTGCGGACATAATGTGAGCTTTGACGAACTTAAAGGCATATTTGAATGGCAGATGGTTCACGGTATAAATTTGCTCTGTCAGCATTTGGAAGGTTATTCGCTCCGAGGTATAAGAAAGCGTGATTACCCGCCGGCTATGTATTATCAGCAACCTTGGTGGGCGGTATATAAAAAATTTGTTGATGCAATGTCAAGGGAAGGAATGATTTTGGCAAAGGGAAAAAAGGAGGTCAATGTCCTTTTAATTCATCCCCAAACTACAGCGTGGTCTTTGTTTGATGGTGGTAAAAGCGAAGGACTCGCAGAGTTAAACACAAAGTTTAAAAGTATAATTATGGATCTTGAAAAGAAGCATATTATATTTCATTTGGGTGACGAAACGCTTATGGAGCGTCACGGTAGGGTTGAAGGTGATAAGCTTGTTATAGGTAATCAAAGTTATTCATATGTGCTTAACCCTTGTGGAGAGTATCTTTTACCCAATACCAAAGAACTTCTTGCTGAATTTGCGAAAAACGGCGGTAAATTAAATAGTGAACTGCCCGAAAATGATGTAACAGACAATGAAAACATTACATATACTTGTTGTGAGTATGACGAGTTTAAGGTACATTACTTTGTTAATACATCGGCAGAAACTAAAAATGCCAAAATTAAAGTGAATGGTAAAAAACTTAATATATATACCGGAGAGCTTGAAGATTTTTCTGAGAATTATGAGTTTGAGCCATGGGACAGTCTGATGGTTATAGATGATGGCACAGAAAATATTTTGCAAAGAGAGGAAGAAGATATTGTTTATTTGCCTGACAATACAGAAATTATTGATAACACAGGTAATGTATTAACTTTGGACAAATGCGATTATTGGTTCGATGGTGTTCTTCAAGAAAAAAACGGTTATGTTCTCAATATTGCCGAACGTGCAAACAAACTCGAAAGAAAGGTGCATATTCGTCAGGAATATCATATTAAATCGGAATTTGTCCCTGATGAGATATATTTGGTATGTGAAACACCGGAAATCTTTGATATAAAAGTAAACGGAAACACAGTTAAATGCAATACCGATGAATATTTCAGAGATATAAGTTTTAAAAAGCTTGATATTACCGGATTTATGATTGAAGGAGATAATGTAATTTCTTTTGAATGTGATTTTAAACAAAAAGATGAATTTTACACTAATCTTAAAAATGCCTTTGTGTTTGAGAGTGAAAAGAATAAGCTTGTTTATGATATGGAAATTGAGCCTGTTTACCTCCTTGGTAACTTTAGCGTTAAAACTGAAGGAAAATGGCAGTTGCTTGACAAAAACGCTTCACGATATATGGGTGAGTTCGTTTTGTCAAAGCCTGTATCGCAATTAAGCATAAAGAATATGGAACAGCAGGGATTTGCATTTTTCAGCGGTGAAATGATTTTAAAATCAAAGCTCAACATTACAGGAGAAAATCCTGTACTTGTTTTAAACCGAAAAGGTATAAATGCCGTTAAAATAGAGATAAACGGAACAGAGAAGACTGTTGTTGTAGGAAACAAGATTAGTTTAAAGGAAT
>CADBPJ010000098.1 GCA_902796445.1 uncultured Ruminococcus sp.
AGAAAGGATAATCAGTAAATATGAAGGTGCTATTGGTTATAATAGTGGCACATACTTATATTAAGGAGGAATTCGCAAAATGATGCAAACCAATATTCAGACAGAGCCAATGGCTAACAATGAAACGAAAGAAATCGTAAGGTCTAGTAATTTTGAATTACTGCGTATAATTGCCATGACTATGATAATCGGGCATCATTTAGCCATTCACAGTGGTTTTGAAGTGGATAAATCACTAATTTCTTTTAATAGACTTGTATTAGAATTTATACAAAGTGGTGGAAAATTTGGGGTTGTACTATTTGTGATGATTTCCGGTTATTTTTCAATACAAAAAACAGATTTTAAACTGAAAAAGTTATTAGTTATTTGGGGAATGGTTGAATTCTATTCTGTTTTATTTGCAGTCTGCCATGTGCTGACTGGGGGGAGTATGACTATTAAAGAATTGAAGAGCGTTATCCTTCCGCTTATTTCAGAGGAATACTGGTTTATAACGTCGTATTTCTTACTAATGCTTATTTCTCCAGTGATTAATAGAGGTTTTTTACAACTTAGCAAGGAGGAGTTTTCTAAATTTCTTTGCATTATTATATTGGCTTGGACGGTTATTCCCATTGTTTTTAATGTATCGTTCCAAGGTAACAGTGTTATTCAGTTTTTTGTAATTTACTCAATTGGCGGCTATTTGCGGTTATATGGATTCAAATTCACTGAAAGATGGAGTTTTACTAAGTGTTTAGTTGTTGGTATCCTTGGATATGTATGCTTGTTTTTATCGTGTGTTATCATAGACTATGTTGGAATTTATGTTGAGATGGTGAGACCATATTCACAACATTTATTTAAGACAAATAGCATTTTTATGATAGTAATAGCAGTTATCATTTTTAGTGGTTTTGGGAAACTGAATTTGTGTTGTGCTTATATCAATAATTTTGCCAGATTGACACTCGGTATTTATTTAATTCATGACAACAGATATATTCGTCCATTGCTTTGGGAAAAATTGTTTCATAATTCTTCTTTGTACCATACAAGTTATCTGATTCTATATTCAGTTCTTGAGATTTTCTCAGTACTAATCTGTTGTGGGATTATTGAATATTTAAGACGGTATATTGTTAAAAGAGTAAAACTATTATTGCTCAAGGGAAAGAGGGATAAAAAGTGAACAGGAAATATGATTATCTGGTTGTCGGCGCAGGCTTGTTTGGAGCTGTATTCGCACGTGAGGCGGCGGCCTTGGGAAAACGTGTTCTTGTCATTGACAAGCGCCAGAATATTGCGGGCAATGTTTACACTGAGGAAATTGAGGGTATAAACGTACATAAATATGGTGCGCATATTTTCCATACTAACAATAAGAGAGTATGGGACTATGTGAATAGGTTTGCAGAGTTTAATCGCTTCACCAATGCGCCTGTTGCAAACTACAAAGGAGAGATTTATTCCTTGCCGTTCAATATGTATACCTTCAATAAAATGTGGGGCGTTGTAACACCCGCCGAGGCGGAATATAAGATAGAGGAGCAGAAAAGAGCAGCAGGAATACCCGAGCCGAAAAATCTTGAGGAACAGGCTATAAGCCTTGTCGGAACGGATATATATGAAAAGCTAATAAAGGGCTACACCGAGAAGCAGTGGCGCAGACCTTGTAAAGAGCTTCCGTCATTTATTATAAAGCGGCTGCCTGTGAGATTTACCTTTGACAATAACTATTTTAACGCTCTGTATCAGGGAATACCGATTGGCGGATACACAAAAATGGTTGAGAATATGCTCTCTGGTATAGAAGTAAGGTTAGATACTGATTATCTTGATAATAAGGCTGAGCTTGATGCCGTTGCGGAAAAGATTATATATACGGGAGCAATAGATGCATATTTTGGGTTTAAGCTGGGTGCTTTGGAATATCGTTCGGTGAGATTTGAAACAGAGGTGCTTGATACACCTAATTTTCAGGGTAATGCGGCAGTGAATTATACAGACCGCAAAACACCGTGGACCAGAATAATCGAGCATAAGTGGTTTGAATTCGGCACGCAGCCAAAGACGGTTATAAGCCGCGAATATTCATCGGAATGGAAACCTGGCGACGAGCCGTATTATCCGGTAAATGACGAGAAAAACAGCACTCTTTATGCTGAGTACAAGCGTCTTGCAGATAGAGAGAATAAAATCATATTCGGCGGACGCTTGGGCGAATATAAATATTACGATATGGATGCGGTTATAGCGGCGGCACTGGATCTGTGTGATAAGGAGTTAAAATGGAATTAAAAAAAGGAACAGTATCGCTTATTGTGCCTGTATATAATGTTGAAAAGTACTTAAGACGGTGCCTTGAAAGTATAAAAAATCAGACATACACAAATCTGCAGATAATAATGGTAAATGACGGTTCTTCAGACAACAGCGGCAGTATATGTAAAGAATACGCAGATAGTGATTCGAGATTTATATATATTGAACAAGAAAATAAAGGTGTAAGTGGCGCAAGGAATACTGCCTTAAATCATGCTGACGGCGAATATTTATGCTTTATAGATGCGGATGATGAATTTACTGAGTACACCGTCAGTGAGCGAGTTAAGAATATTGGCAAATGTGATATGATCATAACGCAGTTTAGTAAAATTGATGAGGACGGCAATATTATTTCTAACGGCTCAGTAGAAACTGCTGCAGAATGCAGCAGTCAAGAAGCAATTAGTTTTGTTATAAGAGTATTAGAGTATGGATATCAAGGGTACTTGTGGAATAAGTTATTTAAAACTGAAATAATAAAGAAAAACAATATACGCTTTGATGAGGATATATACTATAACGAGGACAGACTGTTTATAATACGATATTTGCTTTGTTGTAGCAGTGTTGTAATAAAACCTATTGTATCATATTTGTACAGAATCAGAAACATCAGTGCTATGGGAGCATTGATGGAGCTAAAAAAGAATTATAATGCCAAGATGCTTACGGAAATTACTGCATTTGAGCGGATAATTGATATACTCGGAAAAGATAGGCAGTATGATAATAGGGCATATTGCCGTAAAATAATGCTTGATATTTCGATGGGGTGGATCAGAAAAATATATAATATCAATAAAGAAGACACAAATAAAATGATAAAAACAGTTAATAAGCAGTTGGTGTTGTATGTAGGTGATTTATTCAAGGTTACGTCTGTGAAACATAAGTGCATTATAATTAAGGGTATTGCTAAGTCGTTAGTATGCTATATCCGATTATTAGTTAAATGTCTTTTTGCGAGGTGAAGGATAGCATGGGGAAGATAAGTGTGATCGTACCTGTCTACAAGGTTGAAAAATACCTTGAACGATGCGTAGACAGTATATTGAATCAGACATATACAGATCTTGAGATAATATTGGTTGATGACGGTTCGCCCGACAGGTGCGGTGAGATATGCGATGAGTATTCAAAGCGGGACAAGCGTATTAAGGTAATACATAAGGAAAACGAGGGCGTTTCAGCGGCGCGTAATGATGGTATTGCGGCGGCAAGCGGTGAATATATATCATTTGTTGACAGTGACGATTATATTGATAATGATTATATTGATGTACTGTATAAAAATATAGCAGATTGTGATATGGTTGTATGCAATTTCAAATTGGATGTTGCAGATGAAAGATTCAGACCTCAGCATAAGCTGTTTGATAAAGAGAAAACAATAACAAGTATTAATGAGATATTCTCAGATGTTTTTGAAAACCGAATTTATACATACATAGTTTGGGCGAAATTATACAGAACAGAGCTTATCAAAAACATGGCATTCAGAGAGGATATGGACTATTCCGAGGATGCATATTTTATCAGAGATGTGTTTACAAGGTGCAACAGAATAAAGCTTATACTATATAACGGATATAATTATTATATTTCAAACCATAATGCGACAAGCGACCGAGCAAGACTTTTGAATATTAGAATTGGAGATGTCATGATTATACAGCATACATTGCATATATGCCGAGAGCATTGCTTGGATGTAGAATACTCAAAACTTGAAAAGAGATTTATGGACATCCTAAGACATATATTTGTTATCATAAGAACAAAAGGAGATAGGTTGACAAGACAAGAGAAAAAGCTTATAATAGATATGCTAAAAGAAGGGATAAGCTTTAAGGGTGTATCATTATTAGATAAGATTAAAACGATAGTAAGGTGGCTCGAAGCAACTATGATGAGACAGATAAGGAGAATGAAGTGGGAAAAATAAGTGTTATAGTGCCTATTTATAATGTTGAG
>CADBPJ010000099.1 GCA_902796445.1 uncultured Ruminococcus sp.
CCATATCAGCTACCTTTATAAAACTTTTTATTGCTTTTGAGTCTAAAATATTCATTGTAATTCCTTTCATTAATATAAATTTTACAAGTTACAACGATGCAGAATAAACGAAACGCATCCGACGGCGTACATCGATGCGTTTCGTTCATAGTCAGGATAATAAGCCTGACGGTCAGTGCATTTTTTATGTGTACTTTTATCTATACATCGGACCGTACTTCTTGCAAGCCGCATAATCCGCCGCTTGTGCGTCCTCTGTTCCGAATGCCGACCACGAATGAGGTCTGTAAACCTTTTCTTCAGGAACATTGTGCATTGTTACGGGTATTCTCAACATTGATGCAAGCGTGATTATATCCGCACCTACATGTCCGCCGATTGTTACACCGTGATTTGCTCCCCAATTTGCCATAACCGAATATACGTCCTTAAATGCGCCCTTGCCCGTAAGAATAGGCGCAAACCATGTTGTGGGCCATGTAGGATCTGTTCTCTTATCAAGTTTTTCATGGATTTCATCGGGCAGTACACAGGTGTAACCCTCCGCAATCTGAATAACGGGGCCTATTCCCTCTATAAGATTTACTCTTAACATTGTAATAGGCATTTCCGCCTCTGTCTTGAAATGGCTTGAGAAACCGCCGCCGCGGAAATATTCATAGTCCGCTCTGCACCAGTCCGTTGCCTTTAAGCAAGCGTCAATATCCTTATCGGTCATATTCCACCATTCTTTGATTGTACCGTTTCCGTCTGCGTCCTTAGCCGCACCCGTGCAGTCCATTGCGGTTGCGCCGGAATTGATAAGGTGCATAATTCCGTCCTTTGCATAGCCTGTCAGTTCTTTTCCGGTAACACGCTTTACCGCATCGGGCGACCAATATGTACGAACATCATGAAATGCCGGAGCTTTTCCTGTTAAAAGTGTTGCAAACATCATCGAGATGCCGTTCAATGTATCGTTTTCCGTTGCGAACGGAGTAGGCATCTTTTTGCCGTTCCAGTTAAATGAGCTTGCCATTAACGATTCCGTAAAGTCCGCATTGGGCAGCCAGTCCGTCCAGTTACGCTGTCCCTGGAAACCTCCGGCAATTGCATTTTTGCCGAGCGCCTCCTCGTGCCAGCCCATTTCGTCAAGTTTTGGATTTCCGTAAAGAATATCATTTACGATAATTGTAAACTTTGCGATGAACTCCCAATCCTTATCCGCGTCAACAACCTTTGACTTTTTGATAATTTCGGGGAAATTCTTTCCTGCGTTTTTATCAAAGCCTTCGGGACAGTTTGCCTTTATCCATGTAAGAGCCTTTTCGTATTCGTCATGATCATAAATTCCGAGTGTTATACGTCTTAAAATCTCCGTTAAATCCACAAACTCCGCACGTATACCGAGATACTTCTGCATGAATGACATATCGCAGTATGAGCCTGCAATTCCCATTGCAACGCCGCCCAGATTTACGTATGCCTTGTCCTTCATCTGACCTACGGCAATCGCACCTTTTGCCCAGCGAATCATTTTTTCCGCAACATCATCGGGAACGGTGTTATCGTCAATATCCTGCACATCGTGACCGTACATTGAAAATGCCGGAAGTCCGCGCTGTGCAAATGCAGCCATAACCGCAGCAAGATAAACCGCGCCGGGTCTTTCCGTGCCGTTAAATCCCCATACGGCTTTAACCGTATCGCCCGACAAGTCCATTGTTTCCGAACCGTAGCACCAGCAGGGCGTTACGGCAAGGCTTGCGCATACGTTCTGTGTGCTGAAATATTCCGCACATTTTGCCGCCTCCGCGCCGCCGCCGATTGTGCACGGCGAAATCACGCACTCAACAGGCGCTCCGTCCTGATAATGCACATTCTTTTCGATAAGCTCCTTTGCGGCTTTTGCCATTGCCATTGTTTTTTCTTCAAGGCTTTCTCTTACGCCGCCCCATCGACCGTCTATTGTCGGTCTTATTCCTATTTTCGGTTTCATAAAAAATCATTCCTTTCAGTGTCTAAGACACAAATTATTCTGCAATTACACCCTTTTTTATCAACACATTTGCATACAAAGCACTTTCCCCCGTTGAAATAACAGCATATGCTTTTTTTGCCCGTTCATAAAACGCAAATCTTTCAATATATTCAAAATTTTCCGTTGTGTATTGCTTAGCAATTTCGCTGTATTCATCCCATATCGGAGTCGGAGTGTCATCTCCCTGTGTTTTTGCCATAAGATACAGCGGCTTTTGATATGTATCCAAAGGAATCAGTTCCAATACGGCTTTTAAAACTTCACAGCCGCCGTTTCCGCACATATATACAACTCTTTGCCCCACACTTGCTGCCGGAAAATTTCCGTCCGCAATGACTATTTCATCACCATGTCCCATTTCACACAGGATTTTCAGTAAATCCGGCGGTATTATCTTAGGTATATTTTTTAACATTCTCTTATCCTTTCATTAAAAATTCTTATTAATATACTCAATTATTTGCTCCATAATATTTGTCACATATTCATCGGAATACTTATAATCATACAGAATAAAAGCATGTTCCGCATCGGGGATTTTTATTAGCTTTGACCTGTGTCCCCGTCGATTCAATAAATCATTGAATTTCTCAGTATATTTCATCTCAACAATTTTATCAGCCGTTCCATGTATCAACAAAAAATCTGAACATTTCTCGCCAATCATTTTTGAGGGCGTAAGTTTATCAATATCTGAACAACCACGGAAACCATATAACCATTTACTATCCAAAGAACCTAAAACAGGATTTAAGGAAATAACTGACTTCGGACGGATTTCATCATCTTGCGAAAGTCCAAGCATCGTTACCAGATATCCTCCTGCAGAATCCCCCATATATATGATATTGTCAAAATTGATAAACTTTAAATGCTTTCTTATATATTTTATCGCATCCACGCAATCTGTCAAAAGATTACTTACATTAAGCTGATCCGACACGGTCAATGAGCGGTATGATATTACAACACCAACAAAGCCTTTCTCTGCTAAGTATCTCGCGTTATTCGCCATCCAACCACCGTCCCATGCAGCATTGTCCTTGATTGCATCATTCCACCCGCCACCATGAATTAGCAATATCGCCTGTCGATTATGTACATCATTATCAGGTAAATAAATCTGCATTGGTAAATTCAAATTGTTGGCTGTCTTATAGACTAATTCTATATCAGCTTTTTTATCTTTAAAATTTTGCATAACTATCCTCATCCTTTTAATTCAATCACATATAAATAGTATTTTAATTTATACCTTTATCCCATTCCATTCA
>CADBPJ010000100.1 GCA_902796445.1 uncultured Ruminococcus sp.
GGTTTTGGATGTATATTTCCAAACTCCAAAAGAGGAACGTGCAAAGAACATAAATATAACTGTAAGTACATCTTCATTCGTTCCGAAACCATTCACCGCATTTCAGTGGGTGGCAATGGATTCACGTGACGAGTTAATTCGTAAGCAGAAGCTTATTAAGGAGTCAATCCCCTCAAAGCGTATACGTTATACTTACCACGATAATAAAACAAGCTATCTTGAAGGTGTGTTCGCACGCGGTGACCGTAGATTATGTAAATCCATAATTAAGGCTGTGGAGCTTGGCTGTAAGTTTGACGGCTGGGGTGAGTTTTTCGACTTTGATAAATGGATGCAAGCTTTTGATGAAACAGGCATAGACCCTGATTTTTACACTGCACGTACACGTTCATATGATGAGGTGCTGCCTTGGGATCATATAGACATTGGTGTAACTAAAGAGTTCTTTATAAGAGAGAACGAGAAAGCAAAAGCATCAACAACAACACCTCATTGCAGATTAGAATGTTCAAACTGCGGTATAAACAGATTTAAGACAGGTGTTTGTACGGAGAAACGAGGTAAAGCGAATGGCTAAATATATAGTAAAATACGGACGTGACGATAGAGTTAAGTTCATTTCTCATCTTGACTTTGTGCGTTGCTTCCATAGAGCTGTAAGACGTTCAAAACTAAACTTCGAGTTTTCTCAAGGCTTTAATCCTCATCCTGTAATGACTATTGCTCAGCCGTTACCTGTATGTGTAACAAGCCAAAGTGAGTATATGAAGGTAGGATTTGTAACAGATTTGTCGGATAATGAAATATGTAGAGAGCTTAACTTGTCAATGCCGCCTGGGTTTACAATCTATGATGTAAGGCGAGTTGAGGGTAAGGAGATTGACCTCACTAAGATAAATATGGCGGAGTATATCACAGAGGTGGAATGTGAAAAGCCTTGTGATGCAAAGCGTATCTTAGATGAAAAAGAGCTAATCGTCCCCAAAAAGACAAAAAGCGGTGTGAAGGATTCAGATATTCGTCCGCATATTTTTGACATTGATGTTTTAGGTTATGAGGACGGTGTTATGAAGCTTAGGATGACCGTTTCTTGCGGGAGTAATTATAATCTTAAACCCGAAACAGTCGTAATGGCAATGGAAAAGTACATTGACGGCTTTCTGCCGACATTTTGCACATCACACAGAAAAAGTATGTTAATAGATAATAATGAAGTAATGTAATCAAGGAGAACATTATGTTCGTAAATGATATTAGTATAGATTTAGGTACTGCAACAACCCTTGTATACATAAAAGGCAGAGGCATCGTTCTCTCGGAGCCTACAGTTATTGCAGTAGATACCGACACAAACCGCGTTGTCGGTGTCGGCAGTGCCGCGAGTAAAATGATTGGCAGGACACCGCCGAATATTAAGACTGTTCACCCCTTGCGTGACGGGGTTATCTCTGACTATACCTTGGCCATTGAAATGATAAAACGTCTGATTAAAACTGTTATTAACCGTGTACCGGGCCGACCTCGTATAATGATGTGTGTTCCGTCAGGTGTTACAGACGTAGAACAGCGTGCAGTTATTGATGCAGCACGTGAGGTTGGTGCAAAGGATATATACGTAATAGAAGAGCCTGTTGCAGCGGCACTCGGTGCAAAATGTAAAATATGGCGTCCGCACGGATCAATGGTGATTGATATTGGCGGCGGGACAACAGATATTGCGGTAATGTCGCTTGGCGGTGTAGTTGTCAGCCGATCACTTAAGATTGCAGGTGATGAGGTAACTGAAGAAATAATAAGATTTATGCGCCGTGAAATGAAATTGCATATAGGTGTTGTGACGGCTGAGAAAATCAAGAAAACAATAGGCGGAGTTGTAAAACGTGATAAGGAAATACTGTGCGTTGCAAAGGGGATTTGCTCTGTAACGGGATTTCCAAAGAAGGTTACAGTATCGTCAAATGATTTATGTGGTATATTTGATGAGTTTGTGTATAACGTGACCGAACGTGTGCGTGAGGTGCTTGAAGAAACACCGCCCGAGCTTCAGGGCGATATAGTATTGGACGGTATCGTGATGACGGGCGGAGGCTCGTTACTCTATGGATTAAACGAGCGTATTTCAAAAGAAATAGGAGTGCCATGCTATTTAGCCGATGATATTACCGAATGTGTAGTGAAAGGCTCAGGCATTGCCTTAGATAAC
>CADBPJ010000101.1 GCA_902796445.1 uncultured Ruminococcus sp.
AATGCCTTGTACGTCTTGCTCACTGCTGTAACCCTGTTGCAGGTGATGAGATAATAGGCTTTATTACAAAGGGCAGAGGCGTTAGCGTTCATAGAGCAGATTGCCCCAACGTTAAGCCAATAAATCTGTCAGATGAGGACAAAGCAAGACTTATAGATGTTGCGTGGGATAGAGTATACTCTAACTCATATATTGCCAATATCCGTATAACAGGTAAGGATCGTGACGGAATGCTCTTAGATGTTACAAATGTATTGATTGACCTCAAGATACCGTTCAAGTCTGCAAATGCATATGCAAAGAACGGCGAGGCAATTATACATGTAGGTGTAGAGATAAAGGCCACATCAGACCTTGCACTGCTTACAAAGAGGTTTAAACAGATAGCAGGTGTGGAAAGCGTTACACGTAGCACGCAATAACTGCAGAAGGAGACTATTATGGAGAAAACACAAGTACAGATAACAACTGAATTTATCAAGCTTGACCAACTTATAAAGTATGCAGGCATTGCTTATTCGGGTGCAGAGGCGAAGGATATGGTTATTAACGGCTATGCCTCTGTAAATGGCGAGGTTTGTACAATGCGTGGAAAAAAAATCCGCACAGGCGATGTGGTAACTCTCGATTTTGAGGACGATTCTTTTGAAATATCGGTATTATAATGTATATAAAAAAGCTAAAACTTACAAATTTTCGTAATTATGACGGGGCAGAGATTGAATTTTCGCCCCTGACAAATATAATCTATGGCAACAATGCACAGGGTAAAACGAACATTTTAGAGGCGGTATATCTGTTTGCACAGGGAAAAAGCCACCGTGCGAAGACGGATAAGGAGCTTGTAAAATTCGGTTCGGACTTTGCAGGACTCAAGATAGAATTTGAGGATAGCAGACGCAGTCACACAGGCAAGATGCAGATACTTAAAGACGGTCGTAAAGGCGTGAGTATAAACCATGTGAACATAACAAAGCTAAGTCAGCTCATGAACTATCTTAATGTTGTTATGTTCTCGCCCGAGGACTTAAACATTGTCAAAGGCTCGCCAAACATTAGGCGTAGATTTATCGACAGTGCAATAAGCCAATTATACCCGTCATATCTTGCAACACTTATGGAATACAATAAGGTGCTTAATCAGAAAAACAGCCTGTTGCGTAGCGGGAAATTGAGCGGCAAGAATGTCCGTGACACCTTATGGATATGGAATGAGCAGTTAGCCTCGCTTGCGGTCAGGATTATGATAGCAAGACAGGAGTTTACAGACCAAATCGCAAGTGGTGCAGGGGCTGTGGGAAAGGACATTTCAGGCGAGAAGCTTGGTATAAAATATATTCCTAATATCCGTCTTGATGCTATAACGGCAGAGGATATGTGTGAATACTTAAATGACCATGCCGATCGTGAGATTGATGCATCATCGTCACAATATGGTATACAGCGTGATGATTTGGAAATAACGGTTGACGGACGTGATGCAAAGCTATTCGCATCTCAAGGACAGCAACGTACGGCGGCACTGTCAATGAAGATTGCACAGTCCGAGTATATAAATGACATAAAGGGTGAATATCCCATACTGTTATTAGACGATATAATGAGCGAGCTTGACATTGACCGCAGAATGTATCTCTCGGAGCGTATTCGTGATAAGCAAGTGCTTATTACATCGACTGACACCGACCTTAAGGGTGATAATACAGATACAAGGCTATTTAAAATAGAGAAAGGAACAGTAAAAGATGTTTCTTAGGATAAGTAACGATTTTGTCGTACCTAAAAGCGACATAATCGGAATATTTGATATGGACAACACTACCGTGTCACGTCAGGGCAGGACGTTCCTGCCTGATGCTGAGAAAAACGGTGAGTTAATATATTCAGCAGACGATTTGCCTAAATCATATGTGGTGACGGAGCATGATGGGAAGCAAAAGATTTATCTTTCCTCATTCTCGTCAAAACTGCTTATAAACAGAGCAAAATCCGGTGAGCTAATGACATAATCATTGATTAAAAAGGAGAATAGAAATGAACGAAAATAACACTAATGTTACGGAAACAGCCTATGACGAAAACCAAATTCAAGTCCTGGAAGGGCTTGAGGCGGTAAGAAAAAGACCGGGTATGTATATTGGTTCAGTGTCGATTGCAGGCTTGCATCATCTTGTATATGAAATAGTAGATAACTCCATAGACGAGGCACTTGCGGGCCACTGTGACCGTATAAATGTTACGATAAACCCTGATAATACTGTTACAGTAAAGGATAATGGACGTGGTATCCCTGTTGGAATACACCCAACAGAGGGTATACCAACTGTTCAGGTGGTACTTACAATTCTTCACGCAGGCGGAAAGTTTGGCGGCGGCGGATACAAGGTGTCAGGCGGTTTGCATGGCGTTGGTTCGTCTGTTGTTAACGCATTGTCAGAGCGTTTGGAGGTTGAGGTTTCAAACGGCGAGCATATATATTATCAGAGTTATGAACGTGGTAAGCCTACGTGTGAGCTTAAGGTTATAGGCGATACAACAGAAACAGGAACAAAAATTACATTCCTGCCTGATGCTGAAATATTTGAAACGCTTGATTTTGACTATGATGTATTGCTGAAGAGATTAAGAGAGCAGGCATTCTTAAATAAGGGCGTGCGTATCATCTTTACCGACAACCGACTTGATGAGCCAAGAACAGAGGAGCTTTATGCAGAGGGCGGTATTAAGGAGTTTATAAGCTTTTTAAATACTAACAAGGACCCGATACATGACGAAATCGTGTATTTTGAGGCGAAAAAGGGCGATGATATGGAGGTTGAGGTTGCTATGCAGTATACAACTGCATATTCCGAAACAATCCTGTCATTTGCAAACAATATTCATACAATAGACGGTGGTATGCATGAAACGGGTTTCAAGTCAGGTCTTACACGTGTGCTTAACGATTATGCAAGAAAATACAAACTTTTAAAGGACAAGGACGAAAATCTGTCAGGTGAGGATACACGTGAGGGATTGACGGTCGTTATCAGTGTTAAGGTTTCCGAGGCACAGTTTGAGGGACAGACAAAGACAAAGCTTGGTAACAGTGCCGCACGTACACTTGTTGAAGGTGCCCTAAATGATAAGCTTGAGGCATTTCTTGAGGAAAACCCAAAGATTGCAAGAACAATAATAGAAAAGACAATCTCTGCATCTCGTGCAAGAGAGGCGGCACGCAGGGCAAGAGAGGCATCAAGGAAGAACTCCGCCGCATCAAATTCATCGCTTTTAGGTAAGCTTGCACGTTGTACAGACGAGGGTGCAGACTATGCAGAACTGTTTATCGTCGAGGGAGATAGTGCGGGCGGTAGTGCAAAGCAGGGCAGACACAGACGTTATCAGGCTGTCCTACCGCTTTGGGGAAAGATGCTTAATGTTGAAAAGTCAAGAATAGACAAGGTTTATTCAAATGAAAAGCTCCTTCCCATTATTCAGGCACTCGGTGCAGGAATAGGCGAGGATTTCAATATGGAAAACCTAAAATATGGCAAGATAATTATTATGGCCGATGCCGATGTCGATGGTGCTCATATAAGAACGCTTCTTCTGACATTCTTCTTCAGATATATGCGCCAGCTTATTGAGGAGGGACACGTATACATTGCACAGCCACCCCTATATAAGGTGTATAAGGGCAAGAATAAGGATGTAGTGGAGCGATTTGTGTTTGATGAGGCGGCACGTGATGCGGCAATCGAGGAGCTTGGCAAGGGTGCTAAGGTTCAGCGATACAAGGGTCTTGGTGAGATGGACCCAGCAGAGCTCAAAGAAACAACGATGGACCCCGAAAAACGTACACTTTTGCGTGTTGATATGGAGGATGCAATTGAGGCAGACAGAATATTCACTATCCTTATGGGTGAAAAGGTTGAGCCACGCCGTGACTTTATAGAAGCAAACGCGAAGTATGTTTCAAATTTGGATATATAACTGAATAACAACACCCCTTGTTTTATATACTAAAGCAGGGGGTGTTTTCTATGTTAAAGCATTTTATTTTGTTCGGCATAGGCGGAATAACATATTTAATAATTGAGCTGTTGTGGCGAGGCAGTTCACATTGGAGTATGTTCTTTTTGGGCGGTGTGTGCTTTTTAGTGGTAGGGCTTATAAACGAAAAGAGTCGTGGGAATATACCCTTGCTTTTGCAGATGCTCGTTTCTACTATAATCATAACCACATTGGAGTTTATAACAGGCTATATCGTAAATATCCGTATGGGGCTTAATGTGTGGAGCTATTACGATTTGTCATATAACATTATGGGGCAGGTTTGTCTTCTTTACAGCATACTGTGGTTTTTTCTGTCTTTTCTCTGTATTTTGGCGGATGATTGGCTAAGACACATTCTTTTCGGCGAGGAAAAACAAAAATATCGTATTATATAAGACAAAAAATTGATAAAACCTATTGAATAATAAAGAAAACTGTGATATAATCAATACAGTGTGATTTTCACAGAAAGGAAGGGTTTTTAAATGTCTTATAAAATAGTAGAAAAAAAGATGCTTAATCCAACCGTATTTTTGATGGAGGTTGAAGCACCTTTGGTTGCACGTAAAGCGGAGCCGGGACAGTTCATCATCCTGAGAATTGATGAGCACGGAGAAAGAGTGCCGTTCACGGTAGCAGATTTTGACAGAGAAAAAGGTACAATTACGGTTATTATTCAGATTGTGGGCAAGACAACACGTGACCTTGCAAAGCTTGAAACAGGCGATGAGTTGCTCGACTTTGCAGGTCCTCTCGGACAGCCTACTCCGCTTGAAGGAAAGAAAAAGGTTGCTGTCATCGGAGGCGGTTTGGGTACTGCTATTGCATATCCGCAGGCAAAAAAGCTTCACGAGCTTGGTGCTGATGTTACTGTTATAACAGGATTTAGAAACAAGGAGCTTATAATTCTTGAGGAGGAGCTTACAAAGATTGCGGACAAGCTTATAGTCGCAACAGATGACGGATCAAATGGTACACAGGGCTTTGTTACAGATATGCTTGAAAAGGAAATTCTTGCAGGTGAGAAGTTTGACGAGGTAATAGCCATAGGTCCGCTTGTAATGATGAAATTCGTTTGTAAGCTTACAGAAAAGTATGATATACCTACAATGGTAAGTATGAACCCTGTTATGATAGATGGAACAGGTATGTGTGGCGGCTGTCGTGTAATAGTTGGCGGTGAGACAAAGTTTGCTTGCGTTGATGGTCCCGATTTTGACGGTCATAAGATTGATTGGGACAGTGCAATGAAGCGTGGCAGAATGTTTGCTGACTATGAAAAACATTCATGCGAAGATGGACACTGCAGAATAGGCAGAACACATAAGTACGAAGATTAAGGAGGTCAGAACAATGCCAAATATGAGAATGGATAAAAATCCGATGCCCGAACAGGCACCGGACGTTAGAAATAAAAACTTCCTTGAGGTTACAACAGGCTACACAGAGGAAATGGCAATAGATGAGGCACAGAGATGTCTTAACTGTAAGACAAGACCATGTATGGAGGGTTGCCCTGTATCTGTAAAAATTCCTGAGTTTTTGACATTTATGAAGGATGGGGATTTTGAGGGTGCATATCAGAAGATAAAGGAAACAAATGCATTGCCCGCAGTCTGCGGAAGAGTATGTCCGCAGGAGAAGCAGTGTGAGTCAAAGTGTGTAAGAGGTATCAAAGGCGAGCCTGTAGGTATTGGCAGACTTGAAAGATTTGCGGCTGATTACCATATGGCAAACGTTGAAGACAAAATCGAAGTACCCCAATGGAATGGCAAGAAAATTGCAGTTGTTGGCTCAGGTCCGTCAGGACTTACGGTTGCAGGCGATATGGCAAAACGCGGCTATAAGGTAACTGTATACGAGGCATTCCACACAGCAGGCGGTGTTCTTATGTACGGAATACCTGAGTTCAGATTACCTAAGGACATTGTACAGAAAGAAATCTCAACTCTTAAGAAAATGGGCGTTGATATACAGACAAACGTTATCATCGGCAGAACATTGACAGTGGACGAACTGTTTAACGATATGGGCTATGACGGCGTATATATCGGCTCAGGTGCAGGTCTGCCAAGATTTATGGGTATTGAGGGCGAAAGCTTAAACGGTGTATATTCAGCAAATGAGTTCTTGACAAGAATTAACCTGATGAAGGGTTATAAGTTCCCTGAATATGATACACCTGTATACGTTGGTAAGAATGTTGCGGTTCTTGGCGGCGGTAACGTTGCAATGGATGCGGCACGTAGTGCAAAGCGTCTTGGTGCTGAAAATGTCTACATAGTATACCGTAGAGGTAGGGAGGAACTTCCTGCACGTGCAGAAGAGGTAGAGCATGCAGAGCAGGAGGGTATCGAGTTCAAGCTATTGCAAAATCCTACAAGAATACTTGGCAACGAAGACGGCTGGGTAGACGGTATGGAGGTAATCAAAATGGAGCTTGGCGAGCCTGACGAAAGCGGCAGACGCAGACCAGTTGAGATTGCAGGCAGTGAAGAGGTGCTTGACATTGACACAGTCGTTGTTGCAATCGGTCAGACTCCGAACCCGCTTATCAGACAGACAACCGAGGGACTTGAAACTAACAAGCGTGGCTGTATAATAGCAGATGAGAACGGCTTAACGACAAGAGAAAAGGTATATGCAGGCGGTGACGTTGTAACAGGTGCGGCAACTGTTATCCTTGCAATGGGAGCAGGTAAGAAGGCGGCAGAAGCCTTAGATAAAGAGCTTTGCGGAAAATAAGCTTCGCATCTTGCAATGACAGCAAGTTGCTCTTTATACTTAAAAAATTTTCCCAGAGCATTATACAAAATGTAAAAATTATGGATTTTGTGTTGAATAAATGTGAAATCTATGATATAATGAAATAGTCAACGGTGCAAAACCGTTTGTAACTTTGAAAGGAGAAAAAACATGAAATATTCAGCAGAAGTTGAGAATATGTGTCCATTGGCAAAGGGTACATATCACGGCCCGGCTCCAATCCCTCAGGAGGGCAAGTGGACACAGGCAAAGGAAATCAAAGACATTTCAGGCTTAACACACGGCATAGGTTGGTGTGCACCACAGCAGGGAACATGTAAGCTTACTCTAAACGTTAAAGAGGGCGTAATTCAGGAAGCGCTTGTTGAAACAGTAGGATGTTCAGGTATGACACATTCAGCGGCTATGGCGGCTGAAATCCTCATTGGCAAGACAATTCTTGAGGCACTAAATACTGACTTGGTTTGTGATGCTATAAACACAGCAATGCGTGAGTTGTTCTTACAGATCGTTTACGGACGTACACAGACAGCTTTCTCAGAGGACGGTCTCCCCATTGGTGCTGGTCTTGAGGACTTGGGTAAGGGCCTTCGTTCACAGGTTGGTACTACTTATGCAACACTTGAAAAGGGACCACGTTATCTTGAGCTTGCAGAGGGTTACATAACAAAGATAGCAATAGATGAGAACGATACAATTATCGGATACAAGTTTGTTCACCTTGGTAAGATGATGGAAATGATTACTAAGGGTATGGATGCAAATGAGGCACTTGAAAAGGCAAGCGGTCAGTATGGTAGAGTTGATGATGCTGTAAAGCTTATCGATCCAAGACATGAATAATTAAAGGGAGGTAAACGATAATGGCATTATTTGAAAGTTATGAGAGAAGAATTGACCAGATAAATGCAGAGCTTAATAAGCACGGCATTTCATCAATTGAAGAAGCAGAGAAAATCTGCAAGGACAAGGGTCTTGACGTATATTCAATGGTAAAGGGTATTCAGCCTATTTGTTTTGAGAATGCTTGTTGGGCATACATCGTAGGTGCGGCAATCGCAATCAAGGACGGTGTTACGACAGCGGCAGAAGCGGCTGAAAAAATCGGTGTTGGTTTGCAGTCATTCTGTATCCCGGGCTCAGTTGCTGATGACAGAAAGGTTGGTATAGGCCATGGTAATCTTGGTGCAATGCTCCTAAGAGAAGAAACAAAATGTTTCGCATTCTTGGCAGGTCACGAGTCATTTGCGGCAGCAGAGGGTGCTATTGGTCTTGCACGTAGTGCTAACAAGGCGCGTAAAGAGCCGCTAAGAGTTATTCTTAACGGTCTTGGCAAGGATGCCGCAAAGATTATTTCAAGAATTAACGGATTTACATACGTACAGACAAAGTTTGATTACTACACAGGCGAGCTTGCAATCGTAGAAGAGACTGCATACTCAACAGGTGAAAGATCAAAGGTTCGTTGCTATGGTGCAGACGATGTACGTGAGGGTGTTGCAATCATGCATAAGGAGGGCGTTGACGTATCTATCACAGGTAACTCAACAAACCCGACACGTTTCCAGCATCCTGTTGCAGGTACATATAAGAAGGAATGTATCGAGCAGGGTAAGAAGTATTTCTCAGTTGCATCAGGCGGTGGTACAGGAAGAACACTTCATCCTGATAATATGGCTGCAGGTCCTGCATCATATGGTATGACAGACACAATGGGTAGAATGCACTCAGATGCACAGTTTGCAGGTTCATCATCAGTTCCCGCACACGTAGAAATGATGGGACTTATCGGCGCAGGTAACAACCCAATGGTTGGTATGACAGTTGCGGTTGCCGTTGCAGTTGAAGAAGCAATGAAAAACTGATGAAATCACCGCATCTTGCACTTTTGCGTCAAACTCGCATATAAGCATATAGCTCGTTTTAGCAAAAGCACAATCTGTAGCGATTTGATACAGTTTTTGATAACTTAAATAGATAAAACAGACACATTATTTTGGATTAGCCAATGGTGTGTCTGTTTTTCTTTGACATTTATTAAGACTTATTTACTTTAAAATTGGGACATTGTTTATCTGAACAATGTTTGCAATCATCATAATTTGCCATAATAGTACAGCAAATCATATAATTACATTCGTTGCAACAACATTCTATAATATTGCCGTTCTTGTCAAGGTGTTTGCCGTTCCCGACACAATCATCCCCATTATTTCCGGGTGTAAGCTCGATTCCTGTTACATCTATTATCATAACAACCTCCTTAAAAGGACTGATATTAGTCCCATTATAACATATAATAAGGATATAATCAAGAAAAAAGTACTTATTTAAGCATATTTTTTTGGAGGATATTATTATGTTAGAGCAAAAGATAAAACAGGACGAAATCAAAATCGGAGCAAATATAAAGGCAATAAGAAAACAAAAGAAAATAAAACAGATAGATGTTGTGAGAAAAATGCAGTTAATGGGTGTTGATATAACACGTGAATCCTTTGTTAAAATTGAACGTGGAATTCAGCATATTTATGCAACACAGCTAAAAGCAATAAAAGAAATTTTAGAAACTACTTTTGATGAATTATTTAGATAAAGAAATAACCGCCTACTCTGCCAAGTAGACGGCTTTAAATAAAACGATTTACTTTGCGGAAATAGCTAATGTCGTTCCCTCTTGCTATACTTATATCATCATATTTTTCTAAATATGTCAAGTTTAATTTTTCTGCAACAAAATCCACTCTTTTTTTGGGAAAATTGTATTGACTACACAACAAAATTATGATACAATAGAGCGGATTAGGGGGTATTTTATGGACACATTATATTTAGATTGCAGAATGGGAATTACGGGTGCAAAAATTTTTGGTGCATTGGTAGATTTGATGGATAACCCTAACGCATTCATTTATGATTTTAATAAGCTGGGATTGAGTGGAGTGTCAGTTGAAATTCTGCCTGATGCATTAAATGGTATAAAAGGTATTCAGCTCGAATTCAGACGTCGTTCATCAAATGATCTTGATATGTATGATGAAGAATTAGACGACGATGAAACGGGGAGACGTCATCGCAAACGTGGAAGATCACTTCAGGATATTACAGAAATCATTGATGATATGGCAATAAGCAATGAGGTAGCTGACAGAGCAATACGTGTTTATGAATCCATTTTTAAGGCGTATGCAAAGGCAAACAATAGAGATGAGTCTACAGTAAGACTTCACCGTACAGCCTCAAAAGATGTTATTGCCTCGATTGTTGGCTCATTCGTTGCGTTGGAAAAGCTAAAGCCAGAGAAGGTAATTGTATCTACTGTAGCTGTAGGTGGGGGATATACGCGTACACCTCGCGGAAAAATGCCTATACCTATACCTGAGATACAGTTATTACTTGATGATATTCCATACACTGCAGGTACTGAGGAAAATGATTTATGTACTATGTGTGGAGCGGCACTGATTTCAGAAATTGCTGATGAATCAGGTAATTTCCCTGAGATGGATATAACAAAATCAGGTGCAGGATTTGGTGTGAGAACATTTAAGAGCGGTGTGAATTGTGTAAGAGCATATCTGGGCAAGTTTCTTTTTACATCGGCAAACTCATCTTACATAAAGCTTACGGCAGATTTGTTTGATAGTGTAGATTTAGTTAAGCTCGGTGAGGGATTAGAAAAGGTTGGCATAAACTCTATATGCACAACAGAAGTAAGCCGACTTGATGGTGCGAAAGGTCGAAGACTCGAAGTTTTATGTTCTAACGATAATGCCGACAGTATTGCTACATACATCATTGAAAACACAGATACAAAACAGGTTGTGAGACAGATAGTTAGTGCGTATTCTGAGTAACAGCGAAATCCGTATTTATGCGGATTTCTTTTTTTATACTTGATTATTCCATTAAAATATGGTACAATATAATTGTTGAGGTATATATGTTAATGAAAGGAAATAATTTATGAAACCATTAGTTGCGGTGGTTGGCAGACCAAATGTTGGAAAGTCAACACTGTTTAATAAAATTTCGGGTGCACGTATAAGCATAGTTGAGGATACGCCCGGTGTAACACGTGACAGAATTTATGCAGATGCATCGTGGCTTGACAAGAATTTCACACTCATTGACACAGGAGGTATTGAGCCTATGTCAAAGGACGAAATTCTGTCAAAAATGCGTGAGCAGGCACAGCTTGCTATAGAAATGGCAGATGTGGTTATTCTTATGACAAGTGTCAAGGATGGAGTTACTGCAAATGACCACGAGGTTGCTCAGATGCTATTAAAAGCGAAAAAGAAAATTGTACTTGCTGTCAATAAAGTAGACAACATAGGCGAACCGCCTATGGAGTTTTACGAGTTCTATAACTTGGGCTTGGGTGACCCTGTACCAATTTCATCAGCAAACGGACTTGGTTTAGGCGATTTACTTGACGAGGTAACAGCAAAATTCCCGTCAGATGCCGACACATCAGAGGACGATGATGAGATTAAGGTTGCCATAATCGGCAGACCCAATGCGGGGAAGTCCTCCCTTATAAACAAGCTGATGGGTGAGGAACGAGTTATAGTTTCAGACATTGCAGGTACAACACGTGATGCCATTGACACTCATTACGAAAAGGACGGCGACAGGTTTTTGTTTATCGACACAGCAGGTATACGCCGTAAAAGCAAGGTAAATGAAGCTATCGAGAAATTTAGTGTAATACGTTCCTATGCCGCAGTTGACAGAAGTGATGTATGTATTATAATGATAGATGGTACAGAGGGGATTGCAGAGCAAGACACAAAAATTGCGGGCTATGCAGATGAGCAGGGTAAAGCATGTATATTTGTAATAAACAAGTGGGATATTGTCAAGAAAAATGACAAAACAATGAATGAATTCAAGTACAAAATACGTGAAACTTTTGCATTTATGTCATACGCATCAATAATGTTTACAAGTGCCGTAACAGGTAGAAACATTCCTGCACTTCTTGAGGAAATAAAGAAGGTCAACGAACAGCATAAACGCAGAATTACAACAGGTATGCTCAATGACGTTATAAATGAGGCTATAAATAAGCAACAGCCTCCGTCTGATAAGGGTAAAAGATTACGTATCTATTACGGTACACAGGCAAGTGTTGCCCCACCGACTTTTGTGCTGTTTGTAAATGATAAGGATTTGTTCCATTTCTCATATAAGCGATTTATTGAAAATCAGATACGTGAGAATTTCGGCTTTGATGGGACACCTATACGATTGATAATAAGAGAGAGAAAAAAGGATAATTAAGGAATAATGCGGAAGATAAGCATCTCTTCCGCATTATATGCCGACGCAAGGCGGCGGAATGGAGATTATTATGGGAGTTATATATACAATAGCAGTAGGGGTAATTGCATACTTGATAGGAAGTATCAATTCATCAATTTTAATTTCAAGGGCTGTAATGGGCAAGGATATAAGAACAAGCGGTTCGGGTAATGCGGGGGCTACAAATATGCTCCGTACTATGGGAAAGAAGTATGCAATTATAACACTTGTAATTGACATACTAAAAGGTGTTGTGGCACTCTTGCTTGCAAAGTTAGCAATACATCTGGGTGCAGGAAATGTCGCAATGTATGTATCGGGTGTTGCGGTTGTTGTAGGTCACAATTTCCCTGTATTCTTTGGATTTAAAGGAGGCAAGGGCGTTGCAACCTCGCTTGGTGTAGTGTTATTGCTTGATTGGAAAATCGGACTAATAACACTTTTAATAGCAATAGCTATTATGGCACTAACAAGATATGTATCTCTTGGCTCTATTGTTGCGGCAGTGGTATTTATGATATTGCAGATTATATCAATGGCAGTAAATGGCGAATTTGATATTACAAGACTTATATGCGTAATAATTCTTGGCGGACTTTTGATTGTAAGACATAGAGCGAACATAGCCCGTCTTATTAAAGGCGAGGAAAACAAGTTAGGTCATAAAAAGGAGACAAAAGTTTGAGTGAAATCGCCCATCTCACCACTTTTTGTTCGGGGCAATACATATGAGCAGTGGAGTTACCTAAATCAAAGATTTAGAACTCTGTTGCATAGCTCTCGTGAACCAAATCAAAGATTTGGACTCGGGCGTAA
>CADBPJ010000102.1 GCA_902796445.1 uncultured Ruminococcus sp.
AGCTACGCTGTTCGGCGGTTTTCGTCCGTTCTGCACTATTTTTTTGCATCCCCCTATGGCGATTGTTGACTTTCTTAACAGCCCCTTATTTGCAGTGCAGAAATATGTTTTTTTGTGCTATTTTTTACGTTTAAAAAAATATAATTTTTTTTGTAAAACCTATTGACAAAATCGACTACATAGTGTAGAATATAATTAAACTACATAATGTAGTTCGTTTTGCAAAACATAAAGAAAGTGGGTAACTCACAATGAAAATTTCAGGTTCGGAAATGGAAGTAATGAGGATAATATGGGAAAAGGACGGAGAGATTACATCATCGGAGCTTACAGAAAAGCTTAGCAGTGTATGGAAGCCTACGACAATTTCAACGTTTTTAAAAAGATTATCCGATAAGGGCGTCTTAAATGTCCGCCGAGATGGGAAGACAGGCTATTACAGTGCCGCAATAACGGAGGAGGAGTATAAGCGTGAGCAGACAAAGGAGTTTATGGAGGAAATTCATAGCGGCTCTGTAGGCAGTTTGTTTGCCGCATTATGCGACAGCAAGGACTTAAGCGAGGATAAGCTTAGCGAGTTAAAGCAGTGGTTTGAGGAATTGTAAGTTTTACGAAAGGATTTAATGGTTATAATTATGAAATTTATATTTGATTTAATTCTTATGGGGATTTCTTCGGCCATAATGTACATAGCGGCGCAGGTTTTGTATCGCAATATGCAGAAGAAGAATGCACGCTGGTATTATGCTATGCTTGTTACGTCAATGCTTATCTTGATTTTACCTTTGCAATGGCTTTTTAATATTCCTAAAATGATGGAGGTATCGGTGCCTGAGGAAATCATTACGACAGCACCTGTAAAAATACCTGTCGGTATTACGGTATCTGGGCTTGTCATTGCTATATGGCTTGCAGTTGCTGTAGTGTCAGCTATACGTGTAATCATAAAACATCTGAAAACACGCGGGGCACTTACGGCATTGAGCGAAAGTACATATAACGAGGACATTTTACGTGCATATAATGAGGTGTCAGAAAGAATAGGCATACATAGAAGAATTGATGTGCGAACAAGCTGTGAGCTTTCATCACCTTTGATGTTCGGCATAATAAAGCCGGTGGTAGTTATACCATATAAGGATTTTTCATACAGTGAATTGGTTATGATTATGTCCCACGAGTTAATGCATTACAGACATAAGGATTTACTTATAAAGTTTATTTCATCAATAAGCGTGTGCATCCATTGGTTTAACCCTGTGGCATATCTGTTGTCAAAATCACTCAACAGTGCCTGCGAGTTGTGTTGTGATGAATCGGTGCTTGGAATGCTTGAACTAAAGGACAAAAAGGAATATGGAAGGCTTATCATATCGGTGATAGAATCTTCACTTGACAAGCGGCTTTCCTACACTACCGCAATGGCATCAACGGAAAGCGGAATAAAACGCAGACTTCGCAAAATTGCACAGTTCAGCCGTCCGTCTATGGCAATGCAGATTGTGAGTGTAATGCTTGTTGTGTCTGTTTTTGTAACATCATTGACAGCTTTTGGTGTTGACTTTGTAAAGACAGTCTTGCCCGATAATGCAGTGGAAATTATCGAAAAAATTGAGGACACACCTATTATAGATAGTGTGCCGACATTTGCACCGACCCCTGCACCAACCCAAGAGGTAAGAAAAGAGCAGGGAAACACGCATAGCAATGCTGTTATTCCTGATGCAATCCAACAGCCTGCAGCAGTAGAGACAGTTGAGCCGACAGCAACCCCAAGACCGGGGCAGGCTGTCACCGAGCCGACAAAAGCTCCCTCCGAGCCTGAAAGAAATTCATCAGTAAATATTGAGATAAACGATAGTGTCAATTTTGACGGTGAGCATATCACCAATAACAACAAAAAGCAGATAGAAGCAAATGCGGCGGATAAAATAAAAGACGGAGAAACCGTAAAGGCTTATATCCGTGTCAATAATGACGGCTCATATGACTTGATGCATATAGACTAAAAGGAGTGAATGAAGATGAAAAAAATAATATCACTATTGACAGTAATTACTATACTGTTAAGCACAACAGCATTTGCAGAGAACAGCTATGCGGACTTAACAGATAGTGATGCGTGCTATAGCCACGTAATGCGGCTAACAGATTTTGGATTTATTGCAGGTTATGAAGATGGAACATTTAAGCCTGATAACTACGTAACCCGTGCAGAAACTGCAAAGCTTGCATGTGTTGCAAGGAACGCAGATGGTTCTTTTTTGGATACGGATTCGTCCCATATAAAATCGCCATACAGCGATATGGAACCAAATCGCCATTGGGCATTTGGATATGTTATAGAAGCGACAGGAATGGGTGTAGTATCAGGATACGATGACGGAACATTCAGACCCGAAAATACAGTTACGTATGATGAATATATAAAAATATTTGTTTCCTTATTGGGTTATGCAAGCTATGCCGAGCATAAGGGCGGATATCCTCTTGGATATATTCAAGTGGCAAAGGATATGAAGCTTACAGACGGAATAGTGTTTCGTGGTGACGATATTGTAACACGTGATAATGCCGCTATAATTATGGACAGAGCATTAGATGTGCCGTTAGCTGTGATAAACGGTTACACCAGAAACGAAGAAGGACAGTGGGTACCTGAGTTCAATATTATGGACGGAACAGGCAAGGGCAATAAAACGTTGCTGACAAAGTTTCATAATATATATACTGTCTCAGGAACGATAGGCGAGAATTAAAAGGGACTGTTGCATTTAGCGCAGACCGTTTCAAAGGCTAAAAGTGGCATAAAACAAGGCTTGTTAAATATAAGCCAAATAAATTAACGTTGAAATCCGCATTTTTGCGTATTTCTTGTATTTAATGCCTTTGAAACTATCCGCAAAACTCACCGCTCGACGTACCAACGTACGCCGTCGGGCAAGGCGAAATGTGTATAAATCCACATTTCACTTCGTTTCGCAAATTCTG
>CADBPJ010000103.1 GCA_902796445.1 uncultured Ruminococcus sp.
AACGTTAATTTATTTGACAAATATTTAACAAGCCTTGTTTTATGGCACTTTTAGCCTTTGAAACGGTCTGCGCTAAATGCAACAGCCTCCTGTATTATTGTGGTTATCCTTCAGCATTAACAAGATCCCAATTTATTTTTGATATGATACCATATTCTGATGCTTGCTCATTCGTTTTGTTATCTACATAAGAAGCAAAAAATGATTGTTCAATATTGTATTGAATATCGGTATAATCCTCTGGCAAATTAAGTCTTAAAATAATGTGCCAGCCGTAAACTGATTTGCATAGACCAAGCTCGCCTATATCAGTGCTTTTAACGCATTCCTCAAATTCAGGTACCATTTCACCGTATGTAAATACATATCCGTCAGGAGAGCCTTGAGAGCCAGGGTCTTGTGAATACTTCTTTTTCAAACTGTCAAAATCTGTGCCTTTCTGAACTTTTTTAAGGAGTTCCTTTGCCAGAGCCTCGTCCTCAACAAGAATGTGCTTTGCACACATATAATTGTTTTGGTAATACTCTTTTATAAGCTCATCGTAGTTCCCTGCAGATAAAAGCTCATTAGCATACTTATTCAAAAGTAGAACCTGATATTCCATGGCAGTGTAAAGAGTATCAACGAAAGCAATACTCGGACCGCCCGGATATGTTGCCTCTGCTTTAAATGCTTCAATCTCGTTAATCTGTTTTTCTGACAGCTCAAGTCCTATAGCTTTTCCGATTTCACCGCATATCAGTATGCTTTCGATTGATGGCGTAATTGATTGCTTGAGATATTGCATAGCGGCATCATCAATTTCTTCACCTTCGTCAATGTATGACATCGCAAATCTTTCAATGTCGTTGATATTGACACTGACGTCATTTACCTTGATTGCTGTTAAATCGTCATTTCCGAAGGCTCTGTCAAGAATTGCCGCGGCCTGTGCACGCGTTATGCCCTCTTCAGGCTTAAACACGCCCTCATCAAAGCCGTCCATTATCCCATGTTCAACTGCTAATGCTATATACTTCTTTTCCTCATCGGAAAGTGATGCGATGTCGCTGAATTTTGCCTCAATAGCTGTAGTATCAGCAACAGCTGTGTCATAATACTTTGCTCTTACAACTGCGGCGGCAATATCCTTTCTCTTAGCCTCGTTTTCGGGCATAAACAAATCACCTACAGGAACAAGATATTCTGAAACAGCACCTACATAATATGCATACCATGCATCTTCTGAAACATCGCTAAATGATGGTGCATATGGTGAGAGTGATGCCGCGCCTGAAAGCATTTTTGAAAATTCTGCTCTTGTTACGGTCTTGTCGGGAAGAAATGTTCCGTCATCATATCCGTCAATTATTTTGCGTGATGACATATTGCTTATATAACTATAAGCCCAGTGGCTTTCGCTTACGTCTGTAAATGTTCCTTCTTTTGCAAATGCAGTTGAGGCTACCGAGAGTGACATTGCACAAGCCAGAACTGAACACATTACCTTTTTCTTATTCATAGTGTATCGTCCTTTCGATTTTTTATAACATAGAAAATTGAGGAATTTCCTGATAGATAGAAGAAAATCTGCAAATTTGCAGATTTCTCCGAAATAATAGATTTTTAATGCTTTTTAGCAATTAATCTATAACTCTTATTTAATAACCCTTACTGATATAACCTCTGGAATCGCCTCAAGCTCTGCTACGATTTCGGGTGTTACAGGGTGGTCGGTGTTGATTATTGCATATGCATAATCGCCCTTTGACTTGTTTATCATTTCCGCAATGTTTACAGCCTTTAGTGCATCTGTGTACTTAGCTATCATATTCGGCACATTCCTGTGAATGATTGTTACACGGCCTACTGTGTCACATGGCAGTGAGCAGTTAGGCAGATTTACTGAATTTATTATGTCGCCTGTTTCAAGATATGTCTTAATCTCATCAGCCGCCATAATAGCACAGTTATCCTCTGACTCCTCGGTTGATGCACCAAGGTGGGGGATAGCAATAATTCCGGGCTGATTAACTGTAGCATCATCGGGGAAGTCTACAACGTACTTTTTAACCTTGCCCGATGCAAGACCTGCTTTTATTGCATCGTCATTTACAAGACCGCCTCTTGCGAAGTTCAGGACAATTACGCCGTCCTTCATCATCTCAATAGCTTCTGCGTTTATAGTGTCACGAGTTGAGTCCATAAGCGGAACGTGAACTGTTATATAATCAGAGTTTACAAAAACCTCTTTAATATCTGTTACGCACTTTACGTGTCTGTTAAGCTGAAGTGCGTTATTTACGCTTAAATACGGGTCATATCCGATTACGTTCATACCAAGATGAACTGCGGCATTTGCAACAAGGATACCTATTGCACCAAGACCGATAACACCAAGTGTCTTGCCCTTAATTTCCTGACCGCCGAAGTTTGACTTGCCCTTCTCAACCTGTTTTGCTATATCGTCACCTGTTAGTGTGTTTGCCCATGCGTTAGCATCAATAACGTTACGTGATGCAATAAGCATACCTGCCAAAACAAGCTCCTTAACAGCGTTTGCGTTTGCACCAGGGGTATTAAACACAACAATACCATTCTCTGTGCATTTGTCAATAGGTATATTGTTTGTGCCCGCACCTGCACGTGCAACTGCCTTTAATGACTTTGGCAGTTCCATATCGTGCATCTTAAAGCTTCTTAAGATGATACCGTCAACATCAGCTGATTGATCATCTGTAATATTATAGTTATCGCCTAAACGGCTAAGACCGCAGGCGGCAATTTTATTAAGTGTAAGTATATTATACATTATAAATTCTCCTGTTCAAATTTCTTCATAAATTCTACAAGTGCTATTACACCCTCAACAGGCATAGCATTGTAGATTGAGGCACGCATACCGCCAACCGAGCGGTGTCCCTTAAGGTTTACAAGACCTGCCTCTGTTGCTTCTTTAACAAACTTTGCATCAAGGTCACTATCGCCTGTAACGAACGGCACGTTCATAAGCGAACGGTCCTCTTTTACAACTGTGCCCTTAAATAGCTTTGATGAGTCAAGGAAATCGTAAAGGATTTTAGCCTTCTTTTCGTTCACCTTCTGCACTGCCGCAATACCGCCCTGCTCCTTTATCCATTCAAGAACAAGCTTTAAGATATAGATAGCATATGTCGGGGGAGTGTTGTAAAGCGAATCATTGTCTGCGTGTGTTTTATATGTAAGCATTGTCGGAGTACCCTCCATAGGCTCACCAAGCAAATCCTCACGTGCGATTACAAGAACAACACCTGCAGGACCCAAGTTCTTCTGTGCACCTGCGAAAAGCAAGCCGAACTTTGACACGTCAATAACCTCACTCATAGCATTTGATGAAATATCAGCTATAAGTGTAGCCTCTGTCTGGGGAAGCTCTGTATAACGTGTTCCGTAAATTGTGTTGTTATAGCATATATAGCAGTAGTCAACCTCGTCCTTTGATGAGAAATCTTTAGCTGTTGTCTTTGGAATATATGAGAAAGTCTTATCAGCAGATGATGCAACCTTGTTTACCTTTATGTACTTTTCAGCCTCTGCCGCTGCCTTCTTTGCCCACTGACCTGTTATGATATAGTCAGCCGCTTTATGCTTTGTAGCAAGGTTTAGGGGGACCATAGCAAACTGCGTTGAACCTCCGCCCTGTACGAACATAACCTTATAGTTATCGGGAACATTCATAAGCTCACGTACAAGAGCCTCTGCACCCTTTATGATTTTGTCATAATCCTTTGAGCGGTGGCTCATCTCCATAACGGACATTCCGCTGTCGCCGCACTCAAGCATTTCTGCCTGTGCTCTTTTCAATACCTCTTCAGGTAACATTGACGGACCTGCCGAGAAATTATATACTCTACTCATTTTAAGTAACCTCCACTTATTTTAATATTAAAGTATATTATACACCCAAAAAACCATTTAAGTCAATAGTTTTTTGTAATATTATCCGTATTTTTTGCATTAATCACTGCGTTTGCGATTGCAAATGCGATTTTGGACTGATATTCGTCTGTGTTAAGGAGCTTTTCCTCGTTGGGATTTGATATAAAACCACATTCTACAAGTATAGTGGGCGGAACGGGATTTTTCATAAGATAGAGGCTTTCTGATGCTGTTTTTACTGCGTGAGTTTTAGCATTCGTCAAGGCGGAAATCTCGTCTTGTACAGACGATGCCAAATACTCGGCTTCGGGGTGATTTCGTGCATAGAACACGTGAAGTCCCCCTGATTTTGGGTTTGGAAAGGAGTTCATATGTATGGATATGGCTAAGTCTGCATTGCTGTTATTTATAATATCGAGCCTGTTATGCATATCCGACACCTTTTTTTCGTGCAGAGTTTTTGCAGACTCATCACAGATGGAATTATCATCAGGACGTGTAAGTACAACACGTACACCCCTGCTTTCAAGGATTTCTTGCAGTTTTAATGTAACCTTTAAATTTATGTCCTTTTCAATAGTACCGCCTATGCCTACAGCACCGCCGTCAGGATCACCGTGACCTGCATCAAGTACGACAGTGTAAGGCTTATTATCGGAAAAGGCAGGCACACTGTTTTTAATGACAACCGCTGATATACCTACAGCGATAAGTGCAGTAAAAACAAAAATATATTTCCCCTTAAGCTTTATTATCATAAACATCACCATTTATATTTTATTATGATAACGCAAAATAAAGACCTAATTTATTTTTTTGAAATTTTTTTCAAAAAAGGTATTGACAAACTGTATTAAGTGTATTATAATAACTAATACAGTTAATACAGTGATTGCAATCAAAATAACTGAAAGGAGGAACCTTATGATACAGATAGACTTGTCGGATCACCGACCGCTATATGAACAGATAAAGGATAAGTTAAAGGAGCTCATAATTACGGGTGTAGTTTCGGAGAATGAAAAAATCCCGTCTGTGCGTGAGCTTGCTCAAGAGCTTACCATAAACCCCAACACCATACAGCGTGCATATAAGGATTTAGAGGCTGAAGGGTTTATATATTCGGTGCGTGCTAAGGGAAGCTTCGCATCGCCTGTGTCACACATAAGGAAAAAAACAGAAACACAAGAGCTTAAAGCGACATTTATAGCTGATGTAAGACAGGCTTGCTTTTTGGGAGTTCCAAAAGACGAACTTATTAAAACAATAAATGAAATATATCAAGAACAGGAGATGACAGCAGATGATCAAGGTTAATGATGTTGTTAAAACCTTTGGCGATTTTAAGGCACTTAACGGAGCTGATATAAATGTAGAAAAAGGCTCTGTTTATGGCCTTGTAGGACCAAACGGTGCAGGAAAAACGACAGTAATAAAAACTCTGACAGGTGTTTACCGCCCCGATAGCGGTAAAATAACCATTGACGGAGAAGATGTTTATGAGAACACAAAAATAAAGAGCCGTATGATGTATGTAAGTGATGACCTTTATTTCTTCCCGGGTTATTCCATTAAGGATATGGCATCATATTATCGCGGAATATACCCCGATTGGAGCGATGAGAGATTTCACGCATTAAACGATATATTTAAAATTGATACAAAACGTGTTGTCCGCCGTCTTTCAAAGGGTATGCAGAAACAAGTAGCCTTCTGGCTTGCACTTTCTGCAAATCCCGATGTGATGATTTTAGATGAGCCTGTGGACGGACTTGACCCTGTGATGAGAAAGAATGTCTGGAGCTTAATGCTCGCTGACGTTGCGGAGCGAGAGCTTACAGTGCTTGTGTCCTCGCATAATTTAAGAGAGCTTGAGGACGTATGCGACCATGTGGGCATTATGAACAATGGCGTTGTTGTCATTGAAAAGGGGATTGACGAGGTAAAGGGCAATATCCATAAGGTACAGACCGCTTTTCGTGACGGCATACCCGAAAAGCTTTGCAACGAGCTTGACATTTTAAAGCACGAAAAGCACGGCAGTGTGGATATGCTTATTCTGCGTGGCGGATATACGGAGCTTGAGGAGAGAATAAAGGCATACTCACCCCTTATTCTCGATGTTGTACCGCTGTCGTTAGAGGAAATATTCATTTATGAGATGGGAGGTATGGATTATGAATTTGAAATCGTTGGTTAATAAAAGTGTTATAAAATCCGACTTACGCCGTTATTGGTATTTAGGCGCAATATTTACGATTATGCTTTTGCTTATGGGTGTTATGCCTGCATATATTGCAGTTAATTCTACTTACTATGGACATATACAAACCGCGAAAGATTTTCTGAGTCATATGCAGCTGACATTGTTTGCAATAATCACCTGCTGTGTAGTATCGCCTGCTATGGTGTTTTCATATTTGCATCACCGCAGTGGTGTGCATACGATACATAGTCTGCCGTTAAAACGTGGGACACTCTATTTTTCGCATATTGTATCTGTTGCGATACTTGAAATTATACCCGTAATTTTAAATATGCTTATAATGCTTACAATTAAGGGTATTAACCCTGCTTATGTGTTGCTGTGGGCGGCACTCACGATTGTGTATGTGTTTTTTATAACAGCCTGCGGAACAGTGGCGTCTGTATTTACGGCGAATGTGTTTGCATCTATTATTATACCATACTGTGTAATAATCCTGCCATTCTTTAT
>CADBPJ010000104.1 GCA_902796445.1 uncultured Ruminococcus sp.
CCTTACCTGCAAGCTCTGCGATACCGCAAACGTCTGTATCAGTTTCTGTGGGCAATCCTATCATAAAATACAGCTTGACATTTGTCCATCCGCCATTAAATAAGAGCTTTGTCGAGGATAGAATGTTCTCCTCTGTGATGTTCTTATTTATAACGTCACGAAGCCTTTGCGTACCTGCCTCAGGTGCAAAGGTTATACCTGATTTACGTACCTTCTGTACCTTTTCCATAAGCTCCAACGAGAAATTATCAATTCTTAATGACGGCAATGACAAGCCTATTTTCTTTTCCTCTGTCATTTTGAGTAATCCGTCTGTAAGCTCAGGTAAACCGCCAAAATCACTTGTTGAAAGAGATGAAAGCGAAATCTCGTCATATCCGCTGCAGGATAGAAGATTATCCGCAAGACTAAGCAATGTTTCAGGCTTACGCTCACGAAGGGGTCTGTACACATACCCTGCCTGACAGAAACGACAGCCTCGCATACAGCCTCGCATAACCTCAAGCATAACTCGGTCATGAACGACCTCACCAAATGGCACAATAATCGTGTCAGGTGCATATGTCTTGTCAAAATCGGACATAATACGTTTTAAAATTGTCTTTGGTGCATGCGGATTGTTGGGGATAATTGACTTTATAGTACCATCTTCGTTGTATTTAACATCGTAAAACGAGGGGACATATATACCATCAATTTCGCATAATCGCTCCAATAGCACTTTTTTGTCCTTATTGCCCTCATCCTTCCACTGTTTTATAACATCAACAGTTTCATGAATTTGGTCTTCACCCTCGCCCAGCATAAAGAAATCAAATATATCCGCAACAGGCTCGGCATTATATGCACATGGTCCTCCCGCACATATTATGGGGTATTCTTCACTTCGCTCCTCAGATAACACAGGAATTTTTGCAAGCTTTAACATATTGATAATATTTGAATATGAAAGCTCATATTGAAGCGTAAATCCCAAAACATCAAAATGTGTCACAGGATCTCCTGTTTCTAATGCAAACAATGGCATATCGTATTTTAACATCTCCTGTTCCATATCGTCCCAAGGAGCAAAAACACGTTCGCAATACGTATCAGAGCGTGTGTTCAATGTATGATAAATAATCTTTAAGCCTAAATGCGACATCGCAATTTCATATACATCAGGGAAGCAAAATCCAAATCGTATATCCACTGATTTGGGGTCTTTCATAACAGCATTTAGTTCTCCGCCTGTGTATCGTGTTGGTTTTGTAACCTTTGATAAAATTTTGTCCTTTAATGTTATCATTCTTCTGTATTGTCCTTTTTCTTAAATAAGTCCGTAATTCTCTCTATAAGCTCAGGTGCATAATCAACAAGCTTCTCGGCGATGTTTGAGCCGTCATTTGTTGACACGAACCTGACACTGCCCATTTTTGTTATTACAAGAAATCCTTCGGGTTTAACGGAAGCACCTGCGCCAACACCGCCGCCAAACAGATTATTTCCTGCGGTATTCGTTTCTTTAAACTCACAACCGCCGCCACCAACACCGAATGATACCTTAGACATAGGTATTATCATTGTCCCGTCAGGAGCAGTTACTGTTTCGCCTAATATACTTTCTGATGTAAACATACCATCAAGCGAGTTTATTGTACTCTCTATAAGTTCTTTAATCGGATTTGCCATTGTATATTTCCCCTCTCTTTTTTATGATTGGCCATGCCCTACTCAGTGCAAGGACTGCCAAACCAAATACATTGTATATTTTTGTTCTTATTATGCTCGTAAATTCAATAAATATTTTCTCTTGTGTAAAATCAGGCTGAAAATCTATATCTATATGCTTTATCTTTACCTGTTTTTCCAAAACTCCCAGGCTATTATACAAAACTGCAGATGCACTGCCGTAGGACAATGCAGTATTCATAGCATCATCTGTGCCTATATGCGATTTTAATGAAAGCATTTCAATTATGACAAGCTTTTTTGATGTGTATTTTAAAACATCAGATATAAGTCGTTTTATATCCTTAATATTAGTCTTTATAAACCGAATAATATTTGATGGTTTATTTTTAGTTTTTTTCTTCGGAGCACTATCGGTCTTGGTTTCATTATGAGACTTTTGCTTTTTCTTTTTAATTGTGATAAATCCGTATTTGATTTTATAATCGTTTACAAATTCGCTGTTATCGTATTTTACATAAATTTTCACACGTACGGGAATATTTATCAGCACCGCAATAAATGCAATTATTGATAAAATTATAATTATTGCAGTCATAAACTCTTCCCTTTCTTATTCTTCGCTCACAATATCGTCTGTTTGCTCATCTTCTTCTATAATACTAAGCTGTTTTCCCGTATCGACAAGCTCAGGTAAAGTATTTTTAAAATTGATTGGCGGTAAATCTCTCGGAGTACGCAACCCAAAACAACGTAAAAATGTATCTGTTGTCTTGTATAGCACAGGTCTACCCGGTGCATCAAGTCTGCCTGCTTCATCTATCAAGCCTCGCTCGTAAAGACGCATAACACATCCGTCAGAGTTGACACCACGCACCTTTTCAATCATTCCTCTTGTTACAGGCTGTTTATATGCTATTATCGCCAACGCCTCCATTGCCGCATTTGAAAGCGGCTGGTTACGCTGTTCGCCTAAAATTTCGCGTATGTATTTATAATAGTCGGGACGTGATGCTATCTGATACCCTTCCGATATTTCGATAATGGCAAAGCCACGCTTGTCCCTGTCATATTCTGCCTTAAGTTCTTCTACTGCCTTTTCTATTTCTTCTACTGTTTTTTCAAGCACTACCGCAAGCTTTGCAGTTTTTACACTCTCCCCTGCGGCAAACAATATACCCTCAATGGCATATTTTAACTGTTCCATTTATTCTTGCCCTTTCACCGTTTCTTTATTCTCGCTTATTATAAATTCCTGCTTATTATCGTCATAGTCTGCACGTATTTGATTTAGCTTTACCATTTCAAGCACCGCCAGAAATGTTGCTATCATTTCAGGCCTTGAATCGTTCTCGCCGAAAAGTGATGAAAAATCCACTTTTCCGTTTACCTTAAGCCTGTCCTTTATTTTTATAACCATATCGTCAACAGAAACCTTTTCACGACCTACAATACCATAAAAGGCACGTTTTTCAGGTTTTGCCTTGCGTACCCTGCGTTGAAGGATATTGCCGAACGCATCAACAAGGTCGCTCAATTCATGATTTATATTATATTCAGGGACAGGGAACTTAATATCCTCCTCACCACGAAATACCATATATTTTGACGAAAATTCACTTTTACGCATTTGTTGTGAGGCTTCCTTGAACTTCTTGTATTCATAAAGTCTTTGAGCAAGCTCCTCACGCGGGTCCTCCTCATCATCTTCTTCGTCCTTCGGAAGAAGCATCTTTGACTTTATATATAGAAGCTGTGATGCAAGTATAATAAACTCGCCTGTATTATCAAGCATTGTTTTTTCAATACCCGCTATTGCCTCAAGGTATTGGTCCGTAATCTCAACAATAGGTATATCCCATATACTGACCTTGTTCTTTTTAATTAGCGTTAAAAGCAAATCGAGAGGCCCCTCAAAGCTTTCAAGTCTATACTTTATCTCATCCATTAAATCACCATCATTATAAGCTTTTGATAAACATTAAGCATTGCATTAAATACAATACCCACACCGCCGCCAATGATATAATCAAATGCACCGACTGCCGAAAGAAGAATGATAAGCATAAAGCTATACCTTTCATATTGCTGAAGCTTGAAATATGCACTGTTTGACAGGAATATACCAAGCACACGTGAGCCGTCAAGTGGCGGAATAGGTATAAAATTAAACACCATAAAGCATAAATTTAATTGTACAAATCGTACCATAAGGATTGCAATAGTATCTATTGAACTTGCGAAAATACCTGTCTTTGCATAAATAACAAAGAATACTCCGTATATTAACATAG
>CADBPJ010000105.1 GCA_902796445.1 uncultured Ruminococcus sp.
GCGATTGAGATGAATTGTTTACTGAATTGTTGTTACAACCTGTAATGCATAACGATGATACAACCATTGCAGAAATCAAAAGTAACTTTTTCATATTTTTTCCTTCCTTTTCTTATATTTGTATCTATATACTGCATCATTCAGAATAATATTAGTCAGGATTTTATCATTTATCTATTGGTAATTTTTTATGCTTTAATCTCTATATAACCCGCGTAACACTTCAATTTCCTTTTGGTAACCATCAAGTTCGTTCGGAGTTTCGAGGAAAAATGGCAAATCACGCAAGCTTTTATGGTTTATTATTCGTTCAAAAGCCTCAATGCCGATAAAGCCACCGCCGATTACCTCATGGCGGTCCTTGTGTGACTCGAACGGGTTTTTACTATCGTTTATGTGAATTGCCTTTAATCTGTCAATACCTATAATTCTATCAAACGCATCAAGCACATCATCAAGATTATTGACCACATCGTAACCTGCATCGTATACATGGCAAGTGTCAAGGCACACACCAAGTTTGTCGGAAAGCTCCGTTCCATCAATGATTTGGCGTATCTCCTCGAAACTTTTTCCGACCTCACTCCCTTTGCCCGACATTGTTTCAAGCAGTACGGTAGTCGTCATTTCAGGATATAGCACCTCGTTTAAATGCTCACAAATCAGCTGTATTCCCACATCTGCACCTTGTTTTACATGACTGCCCGGGTGAAAATTATATAGCTGGTTTGGTGTATATTCCATACGCCTTATATCGTCTGCCATTGTATTTCTTGCAAACTCACGTATTGACGGATCTGCCGCACAGGCATTTAATGTGTATGGTGCATGAGCAAGAATTTTTTCTATACCATGCTCCTTTGAATATTCTAAAAATTCTTTTATGTCGTTCTCATCAATCGGCTTTGCCGCACCGCCACGAGGGTTGCGGGTAAAGAACTGAAACGTGTTAGCATTAATTGAAACCGCCGTTTCTGCCATATTAAGATAACCTTTTGATGATGACAGATGACAACCTATAGTAAACATAATCTTATTTCCTTTCTTTTATTACAGCCTTTTTGCTAATTTCTCTACATTCTCACGTCTGTACTGCTCAAATCGGTCCTCTGCGATGGCATCTCTGATTTCCTCCATTAGGTGATTGTAGAAATACAGATTATGCAGTACGCACAGCCTCATACCAAGCATTTCCTTTGCCTTAAACAGATGGCGTATGTACGCCCTTGAATAGTTACGGCAAGCAGGGCAGTTACACGTACTGTCAATAGGCTCTGGGTCTGTTTCATATTTCTGATTAAGCAGGTTCATAGTGCCGTTTTTCGTAAACAAAAATGCATGGCGCGCGTTTCGTGAGGCTATTACACAGTCAAAAAAGTCAATGCCGCGTGCCACTGCCTCAATTATATTTGACGGTGTACCAACACCCATTAAATACCTCGGTCTGTCCTCAGGTGCATGCGGTATAACAACGTCAAGAATATGATACATTTCCTCATGGCTCTCGCCCACTGCAAGTCCGCCGATTGCATAGCCGGGCAAATCAAGCTTTGCTATTTGCTTCATATGCTCGACACGCAAATCGTCATACACTCCGCCCTGGTTTATACCAAAGAGCATTTGTTGTTTGTTTATGGTGGTATCAAGGCTATTTAGCCTTGTCATTTCCGCTTTGCATCGCTCAAGCCAACGATACGTTCTGTCAACAGATTTTTTTACATAGTCACGCGGTGACGGGTTCTCAATACATTCGTCAAACGCCATTGCAATGGTTGATGCAAGATTTGACTGTATCTGCATACTCTCCTCAGGACCCATAAATATTCTCCGCCCGTCAATATGAGAGTTGAAGCTGACACCCTCCTCCGTTATTTTTCTTAGTCCCGCCAACGAAAAGACTTGAAAGCCGCCGCTATCGGTAAGAATTGGCCTGTCCCAATTCATAAACTTATGCAACCCGCCCATTTGGTGTACTATCTTATCACCCGGGCGAAGATGCAGATGATATGTATTTGAAAGCTCTATCTGACAGCCTATTTCCTTTAAATCCATTGTAGACACGGCACCCTTTATCGCCGCAAGTGTTCCTACATTCTGAAATACAGGTGTTTTCACAACACCGTGTACCGTATGAAATTCGCCAAGGCGCGCCTTGCCGTTTGTGTGTAATATTTTAAACATAATTCTAATCCCTTTTTTATCTAATAAACATCGCGTCGCCGAAGCTGAAGAAGCGGTATTTTCCCTCCACCGCTTTATGGTATGCATTAAGTACATTTTCTCTGCCTGCAAGTGCTGACACAAGCATAATCAATGTCGATTCGGGCAAATGGAAGTTTGTTATCAATGCATCAATTACATTGAATGTCTTGCCCGGATATATAAATATATCCGTCCAGCCGCTTTTTGCCGATAATGGCATACCATTCTGCCCCGCGGTTTCTAAGGTGCGTGTCGCAGTCGTACCAA
>CADBPJ010000106.1 GCA_902796445.1 uncultured Ruminococcus sp.
GTATGGACATCAATCGCTACTTGTTATGCACTTAAAAACACTATTGAAATTGCAGATAATGTAAAAAAGGATGCCGATATTTCAGCAGAGATGGCACAGCGTTATGAAGTCCTCAAAAAGAGCATAAACGAAAATGCATGGGACGGAGAATGGTATCTTGCAGCATATAACGATTTGGGTGAAAAGGTAGGAACAAATACAGAAAAAGAAGGCTTTATATATCTTAATTCACAGACATGGTCTGTTCTTGCAGGCGTGTGCGAGGGTGAAAGAAAAGATAAATGTATGGAGTCGGTAGAAAAATATTTATCATCGCCATATGGTCCGCTTACTTTATATCCGGCATATAACAGCTATAATCCAAGCATTGGCAGACTCACGGGTTTTGTACCGGGTATATGGGAAAATGGAACACCGTATTGCCATGGTGGAACATTTAAAATAGTTGCCGACTGTATTTTAGGAAGAGGAAACAGTGCAGTAGAGGAGCTTATGAAGATAATGCCCGACAGTGATACAAATCCCTCAACACATTCAGGCTGTGAGCCGTATGTATTTACAAATATGTATTTCGGTCCTGAAAATCCAAGACGGGGAGAAACTGCATTTGCATGGGTAACGGGAACAGCAGGCTGGATGTTCAGAGTAGTAACTCAGTATATGCTTGGATTCAATCCATCATATGACGGATTTGAAATTAATCCGTGTGTTCCGTCTGACTGGAATGAATGCACTATGGTAAGAAAGTTCAGAAATGATATATATAATATCACCTTGCTTAACCCTGACGGAAAGCAGAACGGCGTAGCAAGTATAACAGTTGACGGTGAAGTAATTGAAGGTCCATACATCAAACTGAAAAATGACGGAAAAGAACATAGTGTTGTTATAACAATGTGATAAAAGGAGGCGGATGAAAGCTATGAATAAAATGCTTTATGATTTTATTTTAACAAAACAGCATCATCAATACAGAAAAGATATAAAATTAAGTTTTGATAAATCATTATCTCCTGTTGAGAGAATGACATATCGTTTTGAAACTCTTTCAAAGGCAGAAACTCCTATGCTTCTCAATGGGGAAAAAATATGCTTTTTGAGAACGATTAAAAACATTCCGGATATTTTCAGCGAAGAGGAATGGACAGAAATTAAATCAGAGCACTATATACACGAGCTTGGATAAGGGTGTATGTATTGATGTTTGCTTTGACGGGAAAATAAAAGGAATTATGGCAAATTACAGATGCGATGAATTTTGGTGTACCCCTGCTTTCCTTGAAAATATGAGTGATATTCCCGACGAAACACAGCTGTTGATTGTTGAGCAGGAGAATGGCAGATTTATTGTAGTTGTTCCTGTTCTCAATGACAGATACAAAAATGTCATTGTTGGTAAAAGCGAAAATACTTTTACAGTTCGTGAGTTTTCATGGTATGACGGTCTTTATGATATGAGCGGTCTGTCTTTTGTTTATGCTTTTGGAGAAAATCCGCATATGTTGGTAGAATGCTGTGTAAAGGAGGCTTTAAAAATACTTAACAACGGAACAAGGCATATAAGCGAACGCAGATACCCCGAGGTGCTTGAATATCTGGGATGGTGTACATGGGACAGTATAAGCTTAATATAATGTGTCAATAATAACTATTGGCTTTTACCGCAATACAGGATACGGCAATGCTGAAGAGCAACCGGAGCGGTCTTGCGGCTTTTACACTGAAACGGGCGATTTTTAATCGCTCGTTTTGCTCGTTTCAGGGAAAACCAATGCGTTAAACTTCGGGGTTCGGGGCAGAGCCCCGTTTATGCTGTTCTTTCATCATGCATGATTTCTAACTGACGTATTACGATATCCCAGTTTTTATACCTCTGTGTCCATTTCTTTGTAATGTTTTGTGATGCAAGATACAACATCTTTTTTAATGAATCATCATTCGGAAAAATCGATTTTGTTTTTGTTACTTTTCTGAATTGTCGATTTAATCCTTCAATAATATTTGTTGTATATATTATCTTCCGAATTTCAACAGGGTATGCAAAGAATGTAGATAATATATCCCAATTATCCTCCCATGATTTCACAGCAGACGGATACTGACTTTGCCATTTCTCTTTAAACTCAAGAAGTTTTTCAAGTGCAGCTTCTTCATTCAGTGCACCATAAACAAGCTTTAAATCTGCTGTAAATTCTTTAATATGCTTGTATTAAACATATCTGCATGATGAAAGAACAGCATAAACGGGGCTCTGCCCCGAACCCCGA
>CADBPJ010000107.1 GCA_902796445.1 uncultured Ruminococcus sp.
TGCGTAAGCAACACCGTCTGCAATTATTGTTTTCTTAAATATTCAATTAATTTTTCCTTGCTTATACGCCAGTTTTTTGAACCGAGGCGAAAAGCATGAATTTGATCTGTATGTATAAGTTCATACATGAGATTCTTTGTTATGTCGAGTATCTCCATAACCTCTTTTGTATTTAGTACGTCGGGATAATCTTCAAGCATATTTTTTAACTCCTATTTTGGTTTATTAATTATATGTTGGATGTGTATAAAATTAAAAATCCGAGTTTTGGAGAATTTCAAATATATACTATATTAACGAAAGAGAGTATACGGATACTTTCTTATTTTTATATTTTTTGAAGGGAGAAGAAAATGAAAACAAAAGAAACAAAAACAGAGCATGTGTGCGAGTTTTGCGGACACAGTTTAACGGAGGAGGAAACGCGTCGGTTCAATAATGTTGAAATGTGTGAAAGCTGTTTTAACAGCCGTACAACAAATTGTGACTGCTGCGGCACACGGATATGGCGAGATGATGCGGAGGGCAATGAAAATACAGTATTATGTGAGCGCTGCTATAACGAATACTATACGCATTGCGAGCGCTGCGGAAGATTAATTTCGTATGATGATGCTTGTTACTTTGACGGTAGTGATGAACCATACTGCAATGGCTGCTACGATGTGTTAAACAATGCACCGATACACGATTACGGGTATAAACCCGAACCCATATTTTACGGTGACGGCAGCTTGTATATGGGGGTGGAGCTTGAAATAGACGAGGGCGGAGAGTGTGACAGCAATGCAGAAATGCTGCTTGATGCCGCCAATGCAAATGAACCGCATATTTATTGCAAGCATGATGGAAGTATCGACAGCGGATTTGAAATAGTATCTCATCCGATGACGCTTGATTATCATACTAATTGTATGCCGTGGCAGGAATTGTTCAGAAAAGCGTTATCCATGGGATATTATTCGCACCAGACCGACACCTGCGGACTTCATATTCACGTTAACAGAAATCTGTTCGGAAAAACATATCAGGATCAGGAGGACGCAATATCAAGGGTTGTATATTTTGTGGAAAATCATTGGAATGAATTATTGAAATTTTCAAGAAGAACGGAAGCAAATATGAACCGTTGGGCGTCAAGATACGGAATATCCACTACCGCAAAAGATACATACAAAAAGGCAAAGGATAAGCATTGCGGAAGATATGTTGCGGTGAATCTTGAAAACTATTCTACAATAGAATTCAGATTATTCAGAGGAACTTTGCGCTACAAAACGTTTATTGCAACATTGCAGCTGGTAGAGGAGATATGCAGACACGCGCTGCAAATGGACGACTGCGGAATAGAGGGAATGTCATGGAGCGAGTTTGTAACGCACATTCCCGAAAGTAAGGCGGAATTAATAGAATACCTTAAAATGAAACGGCTGTATGTGAATGAGGAGGTCAGATGATATGTGCGGATTATATGGATTTTTAAGTTTCGGACAACCGATAAAAAGTTTGTCAGCCGTTACAAATGCACTTGCGCAGGAATCGGCTGTAAGAGGAACCGATGCAGTAGGAATAGCGATTAACAAAAACGGAAAGGTGTATATCTGTAAAGAGGGCAAATCGGCATATTCGGTAAGTTTTAAGCATAATGACGGAGTAAGAGCTTTAATAGGGCATACAAGACATTCAACACAGGGAAGTGAAAAACATAATTACAATAACCACCCGTTTCCCGGAAAGGCAGGGAAAACACAGTTTGCCCTTGCGCATAATGGCGTACTCGGAAATGATGATATTTTAAGGGAAACGTATGACCTTAAAAATACGAAAATAGAGACGGACAGCTATATAGCAGTTCAGCTGATAGAGCATAAGGGCGAGCTTAGTATGGAAAGCTTAAAGTTTATGGCAGAGGAAATAGCGGGAAGCTTTTCGTTCAGTATTCTGGATAATGACGATAATATATATTTGGTAAAAGGTGATAGTCCGCTGAGTATATTGTATTTTCCCGAATACAGATTATATGTGTATGCCAGTACGGAGGAAATTCTGTGGAAAGCATTAATTACAACTTTTCTGTTTGAGGATGTAAAGGCAAATAAA
>CADBPJ010000108.1 GCA_902796445.1 uncultured Ruminococcus sp.
CAAGGAAATAATGGAGAAACTGAAATTATCAAGACAGTCAGTATATAAGAACAAGATTAAAGGTCTTGAAAAGCTCAAAGAAATATTGAAAGATTTGTAAGGAGCGGCAAACTGCTCATTATACACTTTGTTCATAAACAGAAATGGTAACATATTATTTCAATACCCCGATAATGCTACAAGGTTTTCTAACTCGTATTCTGAAGGGCTTTCAATCGGAAATAATTCCCAAACCGGCAGTTCTTTGGAAAACACCATAATGGATAAACATGGAAACATTCGTGCAATAACGGGATTTTCGCAAATAAACAGTTTTTTAAACGGATTGGCAATGGTTGCAAATGCAGACAAAACAAGATTCGGATATATTGATAAAACTCTCAATACTGTTATTCCGCTCACATATACCGTAGCAGGCGATTTCAGAGAGGGCTTTGCAAGAGTGAGAAATAACGACGGCAATTGGGGATATATCGCAAATCCGCTTGCAAATCCATCACCGTGGGCAAAAAATACAATAGATAAGATGTTTGAATGGGGATATATGACCGATTATATTTCATACAACTATCAGGATAATATTACTCGCAGGGAATTTTGCATAGCCCTTGCATCGGCAATAGAAAAGAAAACAAACACCATTCTCCCGATAACCAAAAGAATAGTATTTGACGATACATCCGATATAAATATTTCAAAGCTTGTAAGCGCAGGAATAATAGACGGTGTTTCTGAAACAGAATTTGCCCCGAATGATTATCTCACCCGTGAACAGGCTGCTAAGATTTTTGCATATATGGGTAATAATTTCATCAATTGGGAACCAATTTCATCGGACGCTAAATTTATTGATGATGCGGACATATCCGAATGGGCATATGAATCGGTTTATCTTATGCAAGCAAATTCAATCATAGAAGGCTACGAGGACGGAGGCTTTAGACCGTACATTTACCTTACAAAGGAGCAAGCGATTGCGATGATGCAGCGGTTTTTAAATAAATTTTAAATATAGTTTACATTTTAAATAAAATTATCTTTATAGTATTGATATGTCTGTCATATGCAGAAATGACTCAACCCTTTTTTAGGATTTGAGTCATTTCTTGTTTTGTTTTGGGGGTTCCCTAACGCAACAGCCTTTTGCATTTTATATATTATTCAATGAAGATAACCATACATTCCAAACTGTCGATTAATAATTGAAATAGCCTGTTCTGTTGTACAGTATGCTTTTGGTAGAAAACAATTTGTTTCATTTCCGTTTATTATACCTATGTTTCGCAGACGATACACCGAGGGATATGCCCATTCGGAGATATCCTCATCATCCCTAAATAAATTAACATCTTCATTGGCTTTATTTTCGGGATATAGTTCATACAGGGAATACACTCTGTCTAAAACCGTGCATATTTGCTCACGGGTAATAAATTCATCCGGCGCAAATATCCCTTCGTCCATTCCCAGCATAATTCCCATTGTCGATAAATATTTTATTTCATTGCTTTGAATATCAACGTCCACATAATTGTTTGTGTCCATAGTCTGCATTATATTCATATCCTCCAGCTTTTTTTCGATTTGCGAATAACCGTTAGGATTTATATAATAATCCTCCACAGGTCTGGCAGGAATAATGTTAATAGCTTGCGCAAGCAATACGGCAAAATCTTTTCTTGTAATATTGTTCGAATATCCTGTTGCTTGATTATACTTCAAAAGACAACGGTCACCTGCCAGCATAATTTCGTTAACAGCCCATTCGCTTGCACCTTCGACATTTAGGCATTGAGGCAAATAAAATCTTGATAGCCATGCCTCGTTACTTATAACTACGGTAGCATCATCTTGGAATATATCATTTGATTTTTGTTCTGCAATAATTTTGTATTTTTCATATAAAGCTTTGCCCAGTTCTTCAAAATATTCCTTTTCAACAGGACTATACCATATATAATTATGGGATATGGGGGACATAGGGGTTTCTTCTCCGTATTCGCTTTTTCGTCCGCCGAACCGTCCATACACAATGTCACCGTTCTGACCTCCGCCCCAATATAATGTGGCAACGCACGGCTTTTTGTTTGTTTTTTCAGAAACATCCCTGTTTATTGTCACAAAAAAATATATATCGTCATTATCTAAACCACCTGTATCGTTTATTTCATTATACGGTGCCGTTAGTCGTTCCCCGAAGCTGTCTTTATACATATCTAAGAGAAAGGATAAATCATCCGTCGAAAGAGTTACTCCTCTTTCGGCACTGATTTCGGGGAAATATATTGTTCCGCTTGTGATTTCATTTAAATTAAATGAATAGACTTCACTGAAAATTGATTGAAATAATTTTGTTTCCGGAAGCGATTCTGCTTTTGCGCCAAATGATACACTAAGCATTATTAACAATGTCAAAAAAATCTTTTTCATATAATTTACCCTCTTTCCTGATTGTTAGTATATTTTTTTGATCCCCTGATTTTTCAGGGGATCTTATTAAGTTATACTTCTACAGCTTCAAACTGCAAAATTGCACCTCTGTTTCCTAATCCAAGATGGCAATATGTAAAATCTATCGTTACTGTTCCACTTGAATTTGTTATCACTGGAGACTCATAGAAGTTCCATCTGCTAGGTACATTATCACTGTTTTCGTGATTTGCCAAAAACTTTGAACATCCGTTTAATGAGGATATACCAGCGAAATGAGAGCTTGAATTACTAATCAAGTAGGCCTTTACTTTTAATTGTCTGGTTCCTGTATTTTTAAAATTAAACTTCATAATATGCGGCAATCCATAATATCCAAGACCTGTATTTACTGTCTGTCCCTGTGCGAGTGTGATTGGAATATTTTCACTTTGTGAGCCAAGCCCTTCTTCTGGATTAGAAATCCCATAAAAATATGAATGACCAGGATCATTAAATGCACCATTTATATCTATGGTCTTATTTGCCGTCAATGTGTAACAATTAGAATATCCCGAATGCGTAACTCCTGACCAAGGTATTACAAAGGTTTCATCTGGAATATTTGCAATATTTTTACAAACGTATATTGCAATCACAAATGAGCTTGAATTAGGTATCTCAAATTCTCCAAAATAATCCAAAAAAGATCCATTCGAATTGCCTGTAGCCGTAATAGACTTTGTTACTAACCACTTGCTTTCACGCGGATTAACCGATGTTGTTCCGCCCTTATTTGTAAAGAAATCTTCCCACGCATATCCCGGATTATTCCACGAATCAGAGTTGCTATATCCTTCATGTTTTTTTATGAATGTAATACTATCACTTGCTGACGGATTATAAACACGAATGCCCAATGTATAATTACCGCTCAGACGTTCTAAATGATGTGTTAAATATAACATCATTTTATTTTTTCCTGACACCTCAACTCGATTAATGTATCGCGCAGGTGAGGCATCTCCTAAATGTGAATTCGTAAGATACTCTGGGTCATTTGTAAATATAAATATTTCGTTATTATTCTTTGTATAGTTGATAAGATCTTGCGGATTCTTTCCTGCCATTTGGTCCCACGCATCAAGAAAATACTGATTGGGCACCTTATCATATACTCCCGGTATATCAAATTTAGCCATATTATTTTTCTCCTTTAACTTGTATTAAGTAAAACGTTTTACACTCAATAAGGAGATAATTATTTTATAAAATGTAAACTATATTGCTGGTTTATTTGTAAATCGATATATCATTGCTGCCGCTTGTTCTTTGGTAATTATGTATGGTATAAACCCTCAATCCTCATAGCCTTACATTATTCCATTAGAGTATTAACTCTTCTGAAGCATATGCCGCAGTGCTTGGATATATCAACAATGCTGATAGACATAGTGCAGTAAATTTTGATAAATATTATTTATCTCTCATATGGTCTACTCCCTTCCGAGTCCGGATACTGTTCAATATTCTCAACAGTTATTTTAATTTTTTTATAAATTTTTCGAATTCATCTTTGCTACAATTTCCAGAAACATTATATATCAAGTTTTCATCATTCCAAATTGCGGTATACCATATAATATCAGTGTCTAATTGCTTATGTTCAGCAATATTTATAATTTTATCTTGAACAGTAAGTGTATATGTGTAACCTTCTTTTGTATCAACGGCTTCGCCTGAATATGTTGGGTCAGTCTTTAATTCTTGCGTTAGCTTTATAATCTTGTCTTGATTTTTATATACCATTATAACGTGGTCATTTTCATATAGTTTTACACTATCAAAAACATAGCCCTCGGGCATATATGTGGGTTTTAATGTGGTATATCCTAAGGTTTTATCAGCATTATTATATGCTTCGGTTTCATCAGCATCATAACTGTAGCTTTCCTCGTTTACGCCAAAAAACTGTATTGAGTTCTCGGTAATTTGGTGTATTATCTTAAAGACATAAACTCGCACAGCTCCTACACTAAGAGCTCCAAATGATAAAATTAGAATGGCGGCAGCGATTACAATAGGTCTATGAAATTTGTATTTTTTACGATTATGTGACTTTTCCTCATATTCATCATTTGAGTCGGTTGTTGAATTAGTACATTCTTTTATTATTCTATCATACATATCTGAAGGTGGTGGCGGAAAGTCCGAGTTCTTTAAATCATCGTCATTTAACTGAAAATTTCCGTCTGACATTTCCATCTTAACACTTTTTTTAATAATTTCATCAAAAGTTTGTCTAATACTCTCGTAATTATTATTTCTCATCTTGACTCACCTCCGTTAAAATAAAACTCTTTAACTGATTTACTGATTTTATCATATAAGATTGTCTTGGCTTTGCTCAACCTTGAATAGACAGTATATAAAGGAATATGTAATTTTTGAGATATTTCCTTCGGTGAAAATTCCATAAAATAATGTAGTATGATTACTTCGTAATGAATGGATTTTAATTGACGTATTACTGCCATAAGTTCATTTGCTATTTCTTGTTTAATAACATTGTCAAGAGGTTGGTTTTCTAATATATCTTGACAGCTTTCAAATATATCTTCATCATCCAATGTAATACTGATATGTTCTTTGTAAGTAGTATCTTTTCTGACAGCATCAATTATTGTACTTTTGGTGACAAGCATTAACCATTTGCGAGCTGCATTTTCGTGTTGGAATTTTCCCATGCTTTTATAAAACTTCACGAAAACATCTTGCATTACTTCTTCACGCTGTTGAGCATCAAAAATAGATTTACATATTGTTATCCAAACGGTATTACAATATTTATTATATATGAAATTAAAATCTAATACTGTATTCTTTTGCTGTTCATCAGTATTTGTTAGGTAAATAAGCAATATTAACACTCCTAGGTTGTTTACAAAAAAATTTATTGCTCTAATTATATATAACGTATCAATAAAATTCTTTTGCTAAAAATTCTGTATTTTTTTTCGAGGGTCATGTGGTTTTTCAGCCGTAGCAGGAATTATCCAAACAAGACCAACTTTCATAGCACCATTCACACGTCCCTGTGAACATAGAATTTGTACTCGCCGTTTAGAAATGCCCCACCTTTTAGCTGTTTCGGCAGCACTAAAAAAATCTGTTGTATTTTTATTACTACACATAGTACATTTCTCCTCATTACATATATTATATTCCTAAATGCGAATATTTTCAAGTAAAAAATTAAAATTTGTCACAAATTCAGAGATAACCACAAATTTTGAATGTTAAACTTGCTTATAATAATGCCGTTTGATAAATCAAATTTTATTATATCTCCATTAGTAATATTTAAAAAATCCTTTGTTTCATCATCTAACACTATGATATTTTTTTCTGCTCGTAGAATTTTTTTGCATTTTGCAGAAAAATTTTTATTTAAGAAATCTTCCTGCCATTTCTCTAAAGATAAAGAATCCAAATGAAGTTCCAAACACTTACTGTCCTTATATAATAAAGCCTCTAAAGACACAGAATCCTCTATATAGTGCCTAACACAATAGGGTAATACTATTTTATCATTATCCAACTGTGAAAAGAAAATATTATTTGAAGCTTTATTACTCATAATATTTTCGATTTCACAATATATTTCATTCATTGCAACAAAATCTTTTCTTGCAGAAGCATCAATTAATTCTAAAAAATATTGTTTTAAAAGGGTAGTTCTTTTTTTCATAGGTATTTTCCTTTCGCATTAGGTTGTAGTCTGTTTTTTTTCATTCAATAAATTTGCCAAAAGGTACACATTTTGGCAAAAGAGATTTTCGGAGAATATTTTACTAATTACTATCGAAAGATTGACTTTATGACAGTAATATGATACAATATATGCAGTAATTTATACTATAAAGAGCATTTTTATTGCATATGTAAACAAAAAATAATTGCTATCAAAATGTGTACCTTTTGATAGTGATTTTTAATATGTGTTTGTTCGTAATTCTCGTAATCTCCGATAAAATGTAGATATGCTCATTTTGCTTTTTTTAGCCACATCATCAGCTGAGATTTTTCCTTGTTCCCATTGTTTTACAAGGGACTGAAAGTTGTCGGGCGGCTTTATAACAGGTCGACCAAACTCAACTCCACGAAGTTTAGCGGCTCTTATGCCTTCCTCTTGTCGTTTCTTTATGTTCTCTCGCTCATTTTGAGCTACAAAAGAAAGCACCTGTAAAACAAGGTCTGCTATAAATGTTCCGAGCAAGTCCTTTGCTGTTCGTGTATCTAAAAGTGGCATATCAATAACCACAACATCAACTTCCATTTCTTTTGTCAGTATTTGCCATTGTTCAAGTATTTCTTTATAATTTCTTCCTAAGCGGTCTATTGATTTAACATATAACAGGTCGCCTTTATCCAAAATTTTTAGCAGTTCGATATAGCGTGGTCGGTTAAAGTCCTTACCCGATTGTTTATCTATATAAATATTCCGTTTGGGGATTTTAAGTCGTTGCATTTCAAGTAACTGCCTGTCTTCGTTTTGGTCTGTCGATGACACTCTGACATATCCAAATTCGCCCATTGTAACACCTCCAATACATACAGTTTCGAGATTTTCGGATAAATTATCCCACAATATTATATCATCTTAAAAATGTAATTTTTCAATACATAAATAGCATAAAATTAAGAAATGACGGTGCGAAAAACACCGTCATTTCAATTTATTTTTTTAATAGCAATTCGGTCTTACTGCAAAACCGAAGCCGCCTGTCGTGATAACAACATTATTTGCACCGCTTGAACAATGTATAACGAGCACATTGCCGCTTGCGTCTTTACCGCCCACAATGCCAACGTGCGAAGTGTCATTGTAAAAGGCTAAATCTCCCGGCTGTGCCGATGAAAGTGATATGCGTGTTCCTTTTGATACTTGTGTGCTTGTGCCGTGTCCTATGGCAGATGCACTAAAGCTGGAATTGATAAAGCTCCAGGTTACAAAGCCTGAGCAATCAAGCCCGAAAGGTCGCATACAACCGCTTGAACGACTACCTTCGGCTGTAACGAGCTTCATTTTGCCCCATTCGCTATCCCAACCGATGGCAGCAGATTTTCCGCCCCAAAAGTAGTTTACTTTGCCCACAAGGGAACAAGCCTTTTTAACAACGGTTTTTCTGCTCTCCGATAAGCTTTCGGGGAGCTTGTCTATTACATCCTGTGCTGTTGCGTCCGATATTGTTAGGCTCTGCATCGTACCGATATATCCATCTGCATTTTCAAGTAAAGTTTCAAGAGCTTCTTTTTGCTTTGCGTTGAAGCCATACTGTGAAATCATTTCATCCTTTGTTTTTGCGGTTATGGTTATGTATAAGACAGTTTCGATAGTTTCTCCGCTTGTGACGGTTGCCGTCCGTGATGATATTGTGTGCATATCCCAAAACACTTCTTTTAGCTTTTGCTTTTTGGCATCGTCTATGATAACAACATCCTGTGCGGTATCGTCACCTGTTCCTGCAACCTTTACCGAGAACACCGAGAGTACCAAGCCCCAATCTGCCTGACCGCCCTCCATAACTATTCTGTCGTGAGTTGTGTTATCTTCAATGTCTGTCAGTTTTTGTGAAAGCTCAACATTACATTCGGCAATGATAGAGGAAACGGGGATGCTGTTTTGATCTGCGGCCTCGTCTGATATGAATATACCGAAGGGACTTCCGGCAATAGCTGCAACAATAATAATTATAATAAGAATTATCAGAACAATTATTACACCTATCCAACCAAAGGTTGCAAAAAATGCTGCTGCCGCTTTTGTGATTGCCGCTGCAACTGCTTTACCAATGGCTGCTACGGCTTTTGCGGTTTTAACTGCCGCTGCTTTTGACACCTGTGCCGCCTTAATTGCGGCTTGCTTTGCTTTTATAGCAGCTTGCTTTGCGGCTCTCTTTGTGACCTCTTTCTGAGTTTTTGTCGCCTTGTTTGCAGTTTTTACTGCGTTGCGTGTAGTCTTTGCCGTGTGTGCGTTTCCGCTTTTTATAACCGACTTTGTTTTGCCCACAACATTGTCACGGGTTTTAAGTGCCTTTTTTGAATTTGCAGTACCTTTTTTGACAGATGCGGTTATTTCTTTTGATTTAGGGGTGTTATACGGAGATTTAATCAGTTCTGACTTGTCGGAGCGTAAGGACTGCATATAGTTTTCTTTGGTTTTAATATTCGGCTGTCCTTTGCTCTGTTCGGGGGTAAGGTCTGTACCTTTTGTCTGCACGGATTTTTCTTTTGGTATATTGCCTTGTTTGGTTTCAATATCGGTTTTGCTCTCGTTTGCCTGTGCCTTTTCATATTCAGCCTTTGTTTTCAGCTTGTTTTTTACATATTCCTTTCGGGCATTTTGGGGAGCAGGCGTTCCGGTATTTTCAGCAGATACATTTTCCTTTCCATTAACACCCTTGATACGGCTCTGCGATTGAGCGTATCCGTCAATATAGCTTTCCTTTGTCTTAACACCATTTGTAGTATCGTTTTTTTGATTTTTTAAATACTGCTCTTTGGTTTTGACATCGGGCTTTTTCTGTTCGCTCTTTGCATCTGTTTTCGGCTCTTGGCTCTCCCGTGTCTTTGGCTGATTGTCGGCTTGCTTCGGTTCGTTGGCTGCTTCGGGTTGTTCGGGCTGTTCAGGTTCCGGCTGAAGCTCCGGCTCGTTATCCGATTTGGCTTTGTTCTCTCTGTGCTCCCGTATTTTATTCTGTGTGTAGGTTTTGCCCTTGTGATATGCTGCATCAGCGGTAGTGTATGCGGCACTTTCAACACTTTCTGCGGCTTCGGTGTCCGCCTTTTGCGGTTGCCCTTGCTGAGTATCCGTGCCGAGCTTACTTTCAACCGCTTTTTTAACAAGGGTATCCTTCATAACGGCTTTAGCATCCTTTACGGTATTTGTTATCGCTTCTTTGGATTTAACCGCTACTTTTGAAGTGCCTTTGACATTTGGAGTTTTGGGAGTGGAAGCAGGCTTTGTTTTAATATCCTTTTCGCTCAAAGGTCATCACCTCACATAACATTATTTTTTGTCTTGCACATTTTCTTTTCGCAATGCTTAATTAAATCATCTATGGATTTATGATGTTTTTTATCATACATACCATAACCGACAGAAGTGCTGATTGTTAACGCTCTGTCCCTGTTTTCAAAGCTCATATAATCCATAAACTGTGACACATAGGAAAGAATGTTTTTATCGGCAATACAGATAAATGTATCGTCATTTATACGGAAAATATCTGCCTGTTCTCCAAGTGTCTTTTTTAGAGTGTCGGCGGTGCATTTTACGGCTTCGTCTGCGGTATGCTGTCCGTATGAATTTTTAAAATCCTTAACATTGTCAACACATACAATGGCAAGCGTAACATTATCAAGTAAGATTCTCGGCTTGCGGAGTTTTTTCAAACGGTCATCATAAGCGGTACGATTATATGTTTCTGTTAAAGAATCGGTATATACAATATTAAATATTTTTTCGGTAATTTTGCTTTTCATAGTGTCCTCCATATAAAAAGATTAACGGGCAGAGGTTTCGGCTCTGCCCGTGATATAAGGTTATACAATATCAAGTCCGGCAAGGCGAATAAGTCCGCTGCTCGTCTTTTTGAAAGTAAGCTCCAGTATAGTATCAAGCGGAGTTTCTTCAAGTCCGAAAAATGCTTTATCCTTGTATGCTGCGGCAATAATTTTTTCGCCGTTTTCAAGGGTAATATAAATAAGCATATTATGATTTCTGCCGTACATTTTGAAATCGAGCTTGCCTTTGAATGTGCCTTCTTCGGATATGAAAGTATAATCATCAAAGTTTACCTTGTATTCTTTAGCCATTGGTTTTTACCTCCGTATTTTATTAACCTTCGCCGGGTTTCGTGCTCATCAGCTTAAACAATTCCGTGTCAGAGGGGAAGTCATTTACAAATGGTACAATAGAGCCGCCGACTTTGATTAAACCTCTGCCGGCTCCGGCGTTTGTGATATAGCTCATTTGTGTATCAGAAATATTAAGGAGCTTTGCAAGCTCAATGCGGTCAGTAGGTGCCTGATTGAGCATAAGCAAAAATTCGCTGTTTGAGAGCATACCCCTTGCAGTATCATTTTTCAGACAATCTTCAATGTTCTGTGTGATGCCCGTGAGCAGACCGCCGTATTTACGGAAACGCTTCCAAGCCTTTAACAGAAATTCGGCGCTGTATTCATTTTTGAAGAATAAGTGAGCCTCGTCAATATATACCCTTGTGTATCTGCCACGCTTTCTGTTCTCAATTACTCTGTTCATAATGTTGTCGAGCATAATGAGAAGTCCGATAGCTTTCATCTGTTCTCCAAGCTCCAATATGTCATAGCTCACAATTCGGCTGTTTACATTGACATTGCTTTGATGTGCAAAGGAGTTAAGACTGCCTGTTGTAAACATTTCAAGACAGAGTGCGAGGTCGTGTGCTTCGGGTTCGGGCTGATTAAGAAGCTCGTCACGAAGCTGCATAAGGGTAGGCTCTTTGTCTGTTCTGCCGTTCATATAGTCTGCATAAACTCTTATGGTACAGCGGTCAATAATAGATTTGTCTTTTGCACCGACACCGCCGCCCATACGGGAATTGCCACTCTTTAAGAGTTCGTCAAAAATGGAGATTAAAAGCTCTGATTTCATTGATACGGGGTTTTCGTCCTCAACATCTTTATTTATTGCCATAGCGTTTATATGGTTTGCGGCATTGTCTGAAGCAGACAGGCGAATACTTACACCACCGAGATTAAGCACAAGCGGGCTATATTCCCGTTCAGGATCAATAATGATAATATCGTCATTTGTAAAAATAGCAGCAAGAGCTATTTCAAGCTTAGATGCAAAAGACTTACCTGAGCCGGATACACCAAGCACAAAGCCGTTTCCATTTAAGAGCAGTTTGCGGTTACACATTAAAAGATTATGTGATATGGCATTTATGCCATAATACAAGCCGCCGTTGTCTATAATCTCCTGTGTTTTATACGGCATTAAAACTGCTGTACTTTCGGTAGTGAGAGTTCTGACAGCCTTTATACGCATTAAGCCGTAGGGCATTACCGTATTAAATCCGTCCTCCTGCTGATACTTTAATATACCGAAGTTGCAAAGGTGCTTTCTGCCGATAGAGAGCAGCGTTTCTGTATCATTATTGAGTTCGTCAAGTGTGTCTGCCACATGAACGAGGGTAACAGTAACAAACATCATTCGTTGGTCACGGGTTGTTATATCGTCTAAAAACTCCTTTATTTCTTTTCGCATCTGTTCCATTTCATAAGGGATATTTGCAGAAAAATTATTATTCATATTTTGTTTCTGCTGCCACTTGGTAATATCCGTTTCAATGGCAAGGAGCTTTTTCTGCACTTGCTTTACTGCATCATCGGTGGGGATAGGCTGAATGTCAACGGATAACATCATACTGCGTGAAAAATCCGTCAGTTCTGAGAGCATACTGTCTTTCAAAAATGACGGATATTCTTTTAAAAATATTACCCTTGCATACTTATCTCCGAGCCGTATATGGTCACTTTTAAATTCGATACTGTCCGGGCATATTTTGTCCTTAAAGGATTTGCCCTTTGCCATTTCTCTTTTCATATCGAAGTCAAATTCGCCCATATCTCCGCCCCTGAAAAAGTCATAAAAAATACGAAGTCTGTCTTTATAGCCAAGCTCCGTAGTCCGTGATGACAGTTTTGCAAAATCTGCGGTCAGGTCATTGCCGACACGAGTAAAGAATGTGCGTGATTCCTCAATATTTTTCTTTTCACTTGATACAGTAATAAATTTATCGTGTACGATATTATTACTGTCTGCCATTTTATCTGCAAAAATTTCTGCAAGCTCATTGGCATATAAGGTATAATTTTTCTCGCCGTTTGGTGTTGCAAGGCTTGACAGTACCTCACGGGATAATTGGCGGTTAAAAATACTTATTTTAGCCATTGCATCGGTGGGTAAGCCGTTAATGAGTGCAGAATGGGCAAGAAACATTGAAAGCTGGTCATCATCGGAAGCTACCGCATAATTTATATCCGAGAAACGCCAAGTCTTTGAATAAGTATGCCCGCATTTGAAAACTCCGTCCCTGTATAAGCGGTCAATCGGTATTGACTGCTGTACTGTTTTCGGGATTTTTCTTTTTTCCTTTTTTGGTTTTCTTTTTCCGAACAGAAACATCTGCTAATACCTCCTTGTATGCTTCGTGTAGATAGTTTTCGCTTTGATAGGTACGGACACTCGAACAGATAAATTCGCTGTAAATGTAAGCCGAGACAAACTGTTCAAAGTTCATACCATTATATTTGAAAAAGCCTGCTGCCGCCAACGGTGCTGCACAGACAATACATAACCACGAAACCGTTTCCTTGTCTAAAACCTTACTGAGTCCGAAATATATGCCAACTGCTGCACCTACTGCACCAAGGGAGCATATAAACTGCCTCATAGACAAACCAAAAAACAGGCTTTCGTGATAATCTTTGATTTCTTTATTGATACGAATTTCCAAAATATAAAACCTCCTTGCTATTTTACCTTTCGGGTTCATTCTTTTTTGGTTGCCTCGGTTGCATTTCAGATGGCTTCTTACCATTTTCAGGTTTGATAAAATCTATTTTATCGCAAGCTATAAAGACTTTGCTTGTTAATGGTCTTTGCCACGCTTTCGCTGTTTTTGCCCAATGAAATCCAAAACGCTTTAATGAGTTTATCTGCTCATCATTGGGTTTTTCATCAAACATTAGCTGCAAGCGGTTATTTGCAAGATTCACGACTGCTTCGCCGCCTTCAAACTGCCATCCCTTAAAGAGTGTTTCGGGGTTGTGGACAACTGTTTCAACCATAGCCTCAAGCCGTGTTATCTGTGCCTGATTCTCGTCAAAAAAGCTCTGCGGATATGGTACGGGCTGACTTTCACTTACCCTTGCATCAAGATTATGTGCTGTTTCAGCTTCAATACCGGGGAAGCCCACAACAGTTCCGTTTTGCTTGTAATAGTCATTAACCGACTGCATATATTCATTTCTTTTAACGAAAAATTCTTTGTTTTCCAAAAGCTGTGTCATTTTCATAGTATCTTCGCTTTTAATTACCTTGTTAAAGCTCATAAATTTAACCTCCTTTAAGTTCCGAGCATTTCTTTTATTATTCTGTCCGAGCCTTTTATAAGACCGACAAGCACAAGCATATTAAAGATAACCTCGCCTATGTATTTCCATATCATTGTTACAGTTGTGATACTTGTGTCAAGGGTTGGTGTGCTTGAACTTGAAAAAGCAGAGAATATGATACAAGCAAGCACGATTACTGCACCCTCCAAGCATACTCCAACATAGGATTTAACAAAATGCTTTCCCATTTCGGAAGTGCCTTCTCCGGCAAAGGAAGAAAGAGGAACGGGAGCTAAAGCCGTGTACATATACAGCCTGAAAAATCTGCCGTAAACCGACATTATCATAATAAATGACATAATGGTTATAAACAGACTACCCAATATGGTTACAAGCCATAGAGGGATGCTTGCCCAAAAGCCTGCGTCTTCAACCGCCGCTTCGATTGCTGACGGAAGCGTTACCGAGGCTCCCGCAACACCACCGAGAGAGCCTGCTATTTGGTCAACAACACCTCCGCATATACTGTATAAGGCTACCATTAAATCCATAGCGTAGGTTATGGCTACCTTTGCAGCGACAAAGCGGATAAAGTGCTTTAAGGCATACTCAGGTCTTTGAAAGTCACGGAAGGATGCTGTGCTTTTAAATACGCTCATAGCAAAAAAGAGGACTAACAAGCCATATCCGATAGCCTGTAATCCTCCGTTAATGCTCTCTACAACACTCCAAACAGTTCCGCCTTTAAAGCTCTGCGGTGAGGTTGTAATCAAAGTCCATATTTCTGCAATTTTATCGTTCCAAGTTGCAAATGCGTTTTCAAGATTGGCAACAATCCAATTATCGCTCAAAAGTGTTCACCTCCTGTTGAACGCAAAAAAGCCACCACTTTTTAGGGTGATGGCTTAAATACTTGTATTTGGTTTAATTTTATTCTTCGGTTTCTTCTTCAACCGTATCTTCGGGTTCGCCGTATTTCAAGCAAGCTGCTTCAAGCTTCTTAAAATCTATTGTATATTCCAGATATTTAATGTTGGAATATCCTTTTGCTTTCTGATTATACAATACACGGGCATTTTTGATTATCTCGTTCGTCTGTTTTCTTATGCAAACCATTTCCTTTGTAATAAGCGACTGATACTTTTGGTCGGGTTCAGTAGTGATGTCATATAAGGTTATGTATTCGCTTTTAACAGGTATCATACTGCATAATTTAACTTTTGCAAGCAAATCTCCGTCATCAGTAACCAAGCGAACAATGGGAATAATGTTTTTGCGTATTTTCTTTTCACTATCTTTGTAATAATAATCTGTGTCCTTTGGTGATGAAAGCGGAGCGAAGTATTCAAAATTATTTATTGTTAAAACAACACCGACATACTTGCGTTCATTTTTATAACTGTTACCTTCCCAAAACATCACTCTGTCATCTACCTCAAAAAGATAACTGAGATAATCGTTATCTATTGTATATAATTTCAATTCCATAATTTGCACCTCTGTATATAACAGTAGGGCTGCTATTTTCATAGACAGCCCCACTGCTTTAAAGTTCTCCACTTATTGGTAGGAGCTCACCTGACTTTAAAGTTCTTCACTTATTGGTAGAAGCTCACCTGACTTTACAATTCTTCACTTATTGGTAGAAGCTCACCTAAATAGGACTTACGCCCTATGATTAACAGTATATGCAAGAAAGACAAATTTGATACATCTATCTCTCTGCATACATATTGTACTATATATTTCGCAAA
>CADBPJ010000109.1 GCA_902796445.1 uncultured Ruminococcus sp.
GACGGATTGCTTGCTTCAATCCAACAGGAACGCCAAATGCTTAATAAGCTGAAGGATAATTCAGATTACGTTATAGATACGTCAACACTAAAGATTTCAGGCTTGCGTGATAAATTAATTGAGATATATAATGGTAAAAACAGCAGTGCAAAGTTTGAGGTCAAGGTTATTTCATTCGGATTTAAGAACGGAATTCCCGTAGATGCGGATATGGTATATGATGTCAGATGCTTTCCAAACCCATTCTATATTCCCGAACTGCGTGATATGACAGGCAATGATAAAGCGGTACAGGACTATGTTATGGATAATGAGGCTGCAAAGGAATACCTCAAAAAGATACAGGAAATGATAGAGTTTTTGATACCTATATTTTTAGGCGAAGGCAGAAACACACTGATAGTTGCAGTTGGTTGTACGGGAGGACATCACAGAAGCGTTACCTTTGCAAACAAGCTTGGTGACTATATGAAAAAGATAGGTTATGATGCGACAACTATTCATAGAGATATTGAGGTTTAAATCACCCATCTCATCACTCACTCTAAAGCGGTAATACAAAATAAAAGCGGAGAAAAGAAATGTCATTTTCATCGGATATAAAAGAGATGCTATGCAAAACTCCATACGAATGTCCCGGGTGCAGACTGTCCGAGCTTGCGGGCTTTTTTGCGTGTGCGGGTAAAAATGATGATGACGAAATCAGATTTTCCACTACAAATAAAGCTTTAGAGGAGCGGATTATAAAATCGCTTATGCAAGAGCTTGGTATAGTCCCTCAAAAAGTCGGGACAAGGCTTGTAATTTGTGACAAGGATTATAAAAAGCTTTATGACGAAATAAGCGGTGACGTTACAATATATGAATGTTGCAAAATTGCGTATTTACGAGGTGCGTTTCTTGGGGGCGGTTCGGTGAACGCACCTGATAAAAAGTATCATATGGAGCTTGGAGTAAAAACTCAAAGAGATGCCGATAAATTATCGGAAATCCTAAAAGAGTTTGATTTCAGACCAAAAGAAACCATACGTAAAGACAAGTATGTAATATATATTAAGGAAAGCTCACAGATTGCGGAGCTTTTAGGCTATATAAGCGACGGCAGAGCAGGGCTTGAGTTTTTATCTATACAGATTGAAAAAGAACTTATAAGCAATGTGCAAAGACAGGCAAACTGCGACAGTGCAAATTTAGACAAGCTTGCAAAGGCAAGCTCAAAGCACATAAATGCCATAAAAAAAATCAAGAGTGCAAGAAAATGGTCATCACTTCCCGACGTGTTGCGTGAAATTGGGGAGTTAAGACTCAAACACCCCGACTTAAGTCTTGAGGAATTAGGAAAAAGGACAAGTCAGGGTATAGGTAAATCGGGAGTAAATCACAGACTTAACAGGATAGTTGAGTATGCAGAGACCTTAGGAAAGGACTAATATTATGGGATTTTGTCATTTACATACCCATACAGAATACAGTCTGCTTGACGGAGAGGCGAGTGTTAAAAAGCTTGTGGCACGTGTGGCAGAGCTTGGTATGGAAAGCTGTGCCATAACGGATCACGGCGTAATGTATGGCGTTGTGGATTTTTACCGTGAGTGTCGTGATAAAGGCATAAAGCCTATAATCGGTTGTGAGGTGTATGTTGCACCAAAATCACGTTTTGACAAGGTATACGGTGTGGATAACAAGTATTCACATCTTATTTTGCTTGCAGAGAATGACATAGGCTATAAAAATCTCATCTACCTCGTAAGTATGGGATGTATAGAGGGTTATTACTACAAGCCCAGAATTGATAAGGAGCTTTTAAAAAACCACAGTGATGGACTTATAGCCCTAAGTGCCTGTATCGCAGGCGAGGTACCCTCAAAGCTTTTATCAGGCGACAGACGAGGTGCGAAAAAAGCGGCGGAGGAATATATAGAAATATTTGGTAAGGACAATTACTTTATAGAAATTCAGGACCATAACCTTCCTGAACAAAAGCGGGTGCTTCCCGAACTTATTTCCCTTGCAGAGGAGCTTGGTTTAGGACTTGTTGCAACAAATGATATACATTATCTGACACGTGAGGATGCCTTTTATCAGGATGTACTGATGTGTATTCAGATGGAAAAAACCATTGATGATGAGGACAGAATGAGATTTGATACAAAGGAATTTTATATCAAATCAGAGGAGGAAATGCGTGAACTTTTCTCTTTTGTTCCCGAAGCTTTAGAGAATACGGAAAAAATTGCAAAACGGTGCAATGTGACTTTTGATTTTGATACAAGGCATTTGCCGAAATTTGACGTGCCTGATAACAAGGATGCACACGAGTACCTGACAGAGTTAAGCTATAGCGGACTTCATAGATTGTACGATGATGTAACGGACGAACTTAAATCCCGTCTTGACTATGAGCTTGCTGTTATAAAGAATATGGGATTTACCGACTATTTTTTAATAGTAAGTGATTTTATAAGCTATGCAAAAAACAACGGTGTTGCGGTAGGCCCGGGCAGAGGCTCTGCCGCAGGCAGTCTTGTTTCGTACACATTGGGCATAACAGGTATAGACCCCATAAAATACAATCTTATTTTCGAGCGTTTCTTAAATCCTGAACGTGTAAGTATGCCTGATATTGATATTGATTTTGCACCTGAGGGCAGACAAAAGGTTATAGACTATGTTGCATCAAAATACGGGGTTGATAATGTTGCACAGATAGTCACATTCGGTACAATGAAAGCACGTCTTGCTATACGAGATGTTGCAAGAGCATTAGGCATAGCATATGCAGATGCTGACCGAGTTGCAAAGCTTATCCCGCGTGACCTTAACGCGACAATTAAAGGTGCATTGGAAACTGTAACGGAGCTGAAATCACTTTACGATAATGAGCCTGATATAAAGAGGCTTATTGATACCTCGCTTGCGTTGGAGGGACTGCCTCGTCATGCATCAACGCATGCTGCAGGTGTGGTTATAACCGAGGAGCCTATAGTAGAATATGTGCCTCTTGCTATGAACAAGGATAATTTTGTAATTACACAATTTCCGAAAGACACAGTTGAAAGCCTGGGACTTTTGAAAATGGATTTCCTTGGTTTAAGGAACCTCACAGTAATAGAAAACGCACTTAAAATAATCGAGGATACACGCGGAATTCGCGTTGATTTAGATAATATAAGCTACAGCGAGAAAAGAGTATTTGATTTAATATCATCAGGTAATACGGATGGCGTTTTCCAGATGGAAAGTGCAGGAATGCAGAACTTTATGACAGAATTACGTCCCGATACCTTAGAGGACATAATTGCGGGTATTGCACTCTACCGCCCGGGTCCTATGGATCAGATCCCAAGATATGTGCATAATAAGCGTAATCCAGGTGATATAACGTATAAGCATGAAAAGCTTGAAGAAATTCTTGATGTTACATACGGTTGTATGGTATATCAGGAGCAGGTACTGCAAATCGTTCGGTCATTGGCGGGGTATTCGCTTGGCAAGGCTGACCAGATGCGTCGTACCATTTCAAAAAAGAAAGCGGAGCAAATGAAAATTGAACGTCGTAACTTTATATATGGCTCGGAGGACGGAGATATTCCGGGCTGTATCAAGATGGGCATTGATGAAGATGTGGCAATTTCCATATTTGATGAAATCAATGATTTTGCCAATTATGCATTCAACAAATCCCATGCGGCGGCATATGCGTTTGTAGCCTATCAGACAGCATATCTTAAGACTCTCTATCCTGTTGAATATATGGCATCGCTTATTTCTACCGTTGATGATACGGATAAAATAAACCGCTATATCACAAACTGTAAAGAGATGAAAATAGATTGTCTGCCGCCTGATGTAAACAGAAGCAGATGGGGATTTACTGTAGAGGACGGCAAAATCAGGTTTGGACTCGGCGCAGTTAAAAATGTCGGAAAGGCTTTTATTGACTCTATGTTAAAGGAACGTGATTTGCGTGGAGAGTTTAAAAATTTTTCCGATTTTATAGACCGAAACACAGGTGCAGATTTAAACAAGCGGGCTGTAGAGGGGCTTATTGCCTGCGGAGCTTTCGATTCTATGGATGTGTATCGTTCACAGCTTTTAGAGATTTACGAGTTTGCAATGGAGGGTGCATCGGATAGACGTCACAATAACATAGCAGGTCAGTTGTCGTTGTTTGATGATGATGAAGATACGGAAATGGAGCTTCCGTCCATTCCTGAATTTGATAAGCGTGAACTGCTTCGTCTTGAAAAACAGTCAATGGGACTGTATCTGTCGGGTCATCCTATGGACGAATATCAGAGTGCGGTAAAGAAACTTACACGGCATAATATCGGTTTAATAAATGAAAGTGTAACAAAAGACGAAAACGGTGAATATATAGAAACAGGAGCAGGGCTGTCTGATGGTTCGGGAATTATTCTTGCGTGCATCATTGAAAACAGAAAGAATAAGATAACGCGTTCAAAGACACAGATGGCATTTCTTGCACTTGAGGACTCCTACGGCTCTGTAGAGGCTATAGTGTTCCCAAAAGTACTTTCTCAATACACACACGTACTGCAGGAGGGAGCGATGGTGCTTGTAAAGGGAACGCTAAGTATTCGTGAGGACGAAAAACCAAAGGTGCTCATTAATTCGGCAGAACCTTTAGACAACGCATTGTCGGATATGAAAAAAGAAAAAACACTCTATATCCGTTTTGATACAAATGAAGGGGACACATTTGATCGTGTGCGCGAAGCTTTAGCCCCATTTAGCGGAGAGATAGAGGTAAGGCTCTTCTTTGAGGACACAAAAAAGGTTGTACGTGTGCCAAAGAATTTATATTTTAACGGCTCATTATCGGCTGTTGAGATACTCAAATCTGAATTTGGGGACACAAATGTTGTATTAAAGGACTGATATTACAGTAAAATGTTGTGAAATTAAACAAATTCATCTATCAGAAATTATACAATATCATATTAAATAACTCTTGCATTTTATCGAAAAATGTTGTATTATATTATGGTGTAATAATATAGTTTGAAAAATCCTTATGAGGATTGCGGGGATTATTATGTGGACAGTAGTTTATATTTCTCATGATAAGGCAAAGGTTGACAAGATCTTAGCCTTGCTTGAAGATAAAAAAATAATTACGATGACAAAAAAATCAGAAGAGAGCGATTTTGACTATTTCGTATATGAAATTCTTGTTCCTAAGACGGAGCTTGAAACAGCACAGGAAATAATTATTGACTCTGAAATATAAATCACGGAAAGGTGGATACAAAATGGATAAAAAAGAGATCAGAACGATAGGCGTACTTACAAGCGGCGGCGATGCACCGGGAATGAACGCTGCAATTCGTGCAGTTGTAAGAACGGGTGCATATCACGGTATAAAGGTGTGCGGTATAATGCGTGGGTATAACGGTCTTATAAACGGCGAGATTGAGGAAATGTCACCACGAGATGTGTCCGAGGTGTTGCACAGAGGCGGTACTTGTCTTATGACAGCACGTTGTCTTGAGTTTAAAACAAAAGAGGGTGTTGAGCGCGCTTGTGAAATAGCAAGAGTGTTCGGCCTTGACGGACTTGTTGTTATAGGCGGTGACGGCTCGTTCAGAGGTGCAAAGGACCTTTCAAATTCAGGAGTGCCTACTATTGCTATGCCCGGAACAATAGATAATGACATCAGCTGTTCGGAGTACACAATAGGTTATGATACGTGTCTTAATACTGTTAAGGATGCTATAGATAAAGTTCGTGACACAGCATCAAGCCACGAGAGATGCTCGGTTATCGAGGTTATGGGCAGAAATGCAGGTTATATTGCCTTAGAAGCAGGTATTGCCTGCGGTGCAGAAATAGTATTGTTGCCTGAAAGAAAATTTAATTTTGATGAGGATGTTTTAAGAAAGATACTTGAAGCAAAGTCAAGAGGTAAGAGACATGCCATTGTTGTAGTTGCAGAGGGTGTTGATTGCGACGTTCTTGAAATGGCAAAGCGTATTGAAAAGGCAACAGGCATAGAAACACGTGCTACAATTCTTGGTCATATTCAGAGAGGCGGCTCGCCTACAGTACGAGACAGAGTAACTGCAAGCCGTATGGGTGCAAGATGCGTTGAATTGCTTCTTGAGGGCAAGGCAAACAGGATAGTTTGTATGCAGAAGGGTGAAATAACCGATGTTGATATAAACGAAGGTCTTGCTATGACAAAAAAGCTTCCTGAGGATCTTGTAAAGCTTGTTGAAGTATTATCAGTATAAATTATGGCATACAAGAGTGAAACGCGGCTTACTGTCCGATATGCAGAAACAGATATGATGGGCATTGTCCATCATTCAAGGTATTATCCTTGGTTTGAACAGGCAAGAACGGATTATATTAAAAAAATCGGAATAACATATTCCGAACTTGAAAAAATGGGATTTTTGCTCCCTTTAACAGAAACTCAGTGTAAGTATATCTATGGTCTTACGTATGAAGACGAGGTGCTTATAACCTGTCAGATTGAAAAGCTTACTGTAGCACGTATAGAATTTTTCTATGAAGTGTATAAGCTTCCCCAGATGCAGAAGGTGTCAGAGGGCAGAACAAAACATGGTATAGTAGATCGTGACTTAAAACCTATAAATGCAAAAAAAATGTTCCCCGAAATCTGGGAACGTATGACGGAGTTGTTGTAATGTATCGGGCGAACTTTGGGTTCGCCTGATTTTGACTTTACTATAGGGTGATAAAATCGCCCATCTTACCGCTTTTCGTTCGGTGCAGTACCTTTGTACGGCTCCACTCACTGCAAAGCGGCAATCTGAACGATTTTATTCAAATTTGCTTTTGTGAAATGGGTGAGCATAATATGAATTTAGATATTACAATTCTTGATGCAACCACTTTGGGCGGTGACATAAGCTTTTCTATGTTTGAACGTTTTGGCACATTAACGGTTTATGATAAAACAAGCCCATGCGAGGTTGCATCACGCATCACCGAAACTGATGTGATAATTGTCAATAAAATCAGACTTGGCAAGGAAAATCTACGTGATGCTAAACGCTTGAAACTTATTTGCGTAACCGCTACAGGCTATGACAATATAGACATAGATTACTGTAAGGAACATGGGATTGCAGTATGTAACGTAAGAGGGTATTCCTCAGATTCCGTTGCACAGGTAACTGCATCAATGGCATTATCACTTGTAAATAATCTCAAATTTTTTAATGGATATGTTTCTGACGGAAGCTACACCGAAAGCGGAACGCAGAATAAGGTAACGCCCGTGTTCCATGAAATGAACAAGCTTACATGGGGAATTGTAGGTATGGGTGCAATCGGTAAAAGAACGGCGGAAATCGCAAAGGTGTTGGGATGCCGCGTGATTTCATTCAAGCGTACACCTGATCCTGATTTTGATTGCGTATCTCTTGATGATGTGTGCAGGGAGTCGGATATTATATCAATACATCTTCCACTGACAGATGAAACAAAACAAATAATTGATAGTGAAAAAATTGCATTGATGAAAGAAACGGCAATCGTAATAAATGTAGCACGTGGTGCTGTGGTGGATGAATTGGCACTTACTGATGCAATAATAAACAAAAAAATCGGCGGTCTTGGCGTTGATGTATACAGTAAAGAGCCGATGGCTGAGGATAATCCATATCAGAAAATAAAAGATTATCCTAACGTAATACTTACGCCACATATGGCATGGGGAGCATACGAGGCACGTGTGCGGTGCATGGAAGAGATAGCTGAAAACATACAAGCATTTTGTGAGGGCAAAACGCGTAACAGGGTGGATAAATAAATGGGGGTAAACGTATGAAAAAGAAGAAAAGCAACATTAAGGCGAAACGAGTCCTCGTGCTGGTACTTGCAGTAATTGTGCTTTTGACGATTTTTGTAATCAAGGGCTGTGTCGGCAGGAGCAAGACAGTCACCATAACAGGCGGTGCTCTGGAATATAAAATAGGTAAAGATGCATATAGCTTTTCAACTCAGCCTATAATATGCGGATTTCCTGAAACTGACGAGCAGGATTGCTATTTCCCCGTTTCAGATATTTTAGCAACATACGAATACAACGTTTCAATCAACTCTGAAACAGGTGAGGTAACGGCATCAAATGAGAAAAAGACAGTCACTATGTCGGTTGACAGCAACAAGATAAAGGACAAGAAGAACGAATATACATATAAACTTCCGCTCATAAAGTGGGCAGGTGAGCTGTATATATCCCAAGAGATGATGTCATATTTTACTAAAGATAAATTCGAGTTTAATGGTGAATATAAATATGTAGAATATCCGCACAGGGATTTGATGGAGGATACATACATAGACGACACGTATCGCCTTAATGGCGAGGTCACAACATACAACAATGTATCAGTGGTTGACGGAAAGGCTATGGAGGTTTTGGGTATGCCTGATAGCAACTGCGAAAGCTATGCAAAGGTAATTAATTCATTGGCAGATGCGTTGCCTGATGTTCAGGTGTACAATATAGTAGTCCCGTCAATGACGGAGTTTTACGGACCCGAAGAGTTATATAAAGACCAGATTTCAGGTATCAGGAAGATATATGAAAATCTTGATGAAAAGGTTATGCCCGTAAACGTTGTAAAGGAAATGTGGCCTCATGCAAACGAGCATTTGTATTTCTCGACAGACCACCATTGGACACAGCGTGGTGCATACTATGCGTATCGTGCATTTATAGCCCTTAAGTCTGATGAGATAGCAGACATAGACGAGTTTGAACAGGATAATATAGAAGGCTTTGTCGGTTCATGGAAAAGATTTATGAATGGCACACCAGGGGCGGACATAATGGATAATAACCCCGAAGAGCTTGAGCGTTTCTTACCTATGGTAGAATATACAGGTGAGGTTTACCTGGATATGAATTTAACTGATAAGTGGAAGGACTGTGAGGTAATAGATCTCGACATTGATCAGTATACAACGTTCCTTGGCGGTGATATGCCTATTATCAAGTTTAAAACAGATGTGAAAAACGGTGAAAAATTAGTTATTATTAAGGAATCATTTGGCAATGCGTTCTCTACGTGGGCAATAAACAATTATGAAGAAGTATATATAATAGACCCGCGTCAGTGGAACGGATTTAATCCGTCAAGCGACAGAGGCGAATTTAACCTTAAAACCTTCTATAGCGAGGTATGCCAATTTGACGATTTGATTGTAATAAGCTATCCAGGCTCTACAACTCAGGGAATGCGTAAGGCAATATCAAATCTCGTTTCCTGAAAAAGAAAAAATCGCTTTGGATTTCAGAGCGATTTTTTTAAATAATAAAAATAACATAAATTTGCAAAAAAGTATTGACAAATGCATATAATAGTGATATAATACCCTATGTTGTTAATAAATAGCGGGGTAGAGCAGTTGGCAGCTCGCAAGGCTCATAACCTTGAGGTCGGAGGTTCAAGTCCTCCTCCCGCACCCATAACAGATAGAGTAATTGATACAATTTATCAGTTACTCTATCGTTTTTTTATGCCCAAAAACCCTCATTTTAAGCACTTGCTTTGATAATGAGGGTTCATTTTGTTTTCTGTATGTTATTATCATCCTGATTTTTACCCTTGATTTTGATTTTTATTAGAAATAACTATTTTCCTATCGTTTCAAACAAAGATATCGTTTAAAC